>CAYOHQ010000165.1:0-7552 GCA_964403805.1 uncultured Thioalkalispiraceae bacterium
AGGTATGAATAATATTAATTTACCCGAGTATACAATAGATTACATTCACTGGCCATCATTGGTAGGAATTGTTTCAGCCAGTATAGTGTTTGCACCACTCGGTGCAAAATTAACACATATATTACCCATCGGAATTTTACGGAAAAGTTTTTCTTTTTTGTTAATTTTTTTAGCGATGAAGATGTTGATGCACTAAAATAAGATTAGAAGTCATTAATATCGTAATAAAGTGATGAGTTAAAAATTAATTGATCCAGATCAATTGTGAGTTTGATTCAGATAACATAACAATTTCTATGTTGTAAACTATAAACATGGAACATCATAATTTACATTATCGCCTAAAAGAACTTTTTACGATACCGCGTCAAGTAATTTCAAACAATATTGATTTAGAACACTGTTCTCATTGTGGTCGGTTTGATGTGGTTGATCATATTTGTCAGATTTGTGAAAAGCAAAGCGATTGTTTCTGGTTATTTAAAAATGATCAATTTTCTTCAAAAAAGCCAAAGCCATTATGGCAACAGAAAATTGCGCTGGACTTTGCAATTGATTTCATTGGTGTGAAAGTAGAAGAGTGGCAACATGAGGAAGAAAATTGCCAGTGCCACATTTGTGAATGGTTACGTCATGCAAAAGATATATCCTTCGAGTTAGATGAAACAATAAAAATATTGCCATAATAAAAATTATTAATCAGTGGTGTGGAACATGAGAAATGTACGGAACTTAGCGTACGATAATCAGGATGAGAATATTAGTTATCAAGCTCACGGTAATCTGTATCTCAATATTACTAATCGATGTAATTTAAAATGTCATTTTTGTCCCAAATTTAATCGCCAGTGGGTTATTGATGAGCATTCCTTGTTACTTTTACATGAGCCAACTGTAGATGAAATAATTACAGCAGTTGGTGATATCTCGCCATATAACGAAATTGTATTTTGTGGCTTGGGTGAGCCAAGTTTGCGTTTGAACACCGTGCTTGAGGTTGCTACGTATTTAAAATCGAAGGGAGCATCACTCCGTCTGAATACCAATGGTTTGGCAAATAGAGAATACAAAAGGGATATCACACCTGAGTTAAGTGAATGTTTAGATTCTTTATCAATCTCGTTAAATGCACAAGATGAGATTGTGTATGATTATCATTGTCGTCCAAAAGAATTAGGCGCGTATTATGAAATGCGAGATTTTATAACATGTGCCTCAAATACATTTACGGATATTACGTTAACTGCTATTGAAGGTATTCAATGCGTTGATATCCATGCGTGTGAAAAAATAGCGAAGGAATCTGGTGTAAAATTTAAAAAACGTTTATATAATGTTATTGGGTAATAGGATTTATTAAGTAACTTCTAACCGCCAGTCTTACTCTTTATTGAATGAATATTGTTTTCCAACATTGGAAAAACTTCATTAATGAGTTTTGGCTTATCAATTAAATATCCTTGAGCATAATCGACATTAAATGCTTTTAACAATTCCAGGTGTGTTTCATCTTCAACAAACTCAGCAACTGTCTCTTTTCCCAATGCGTGTGCAATGTCATTCATTGCTTTCAACATTGCCTGATCAACCGGGCTATTTGTCATATTTTTAACAAAACTGCCATCAATTTTCACGATATCAACCGGTAATTCTCGAAGGTAAGCGAACGAGGACATACCACTACCGAAATCATCAAGTGATGTTTTACAACCTAATTTTTGTAAATCAGATAATAAAATAACAGCAGTACCCATATCAGCAATTGCCGATGTTTCAGTTACTTCAAAAGTTAATGCGCTAGCACTTAAATTATATTTATTTAATAAACTTGGTATCAATCTAGGAATTTCAGGTACGGTAAGCGATTGCGCTGATAAATTGACAGAAAATCGAATATCCGGAAATTGTTTCCTGATTTGGGATAGATTTTTAATAGCATTTTTAATAACCCAGGTATCAATTTCAACTGCAAGTCCAAATCGTTCAGCGGTTGGTAAAAATGCAAAAGGCATAATAATCGCGCCACTTTTTTCATCCCGCATTCTGATTAGAACTTCATACGACTCAAGGTTTTGTGTATCAGTATTTACGATAGGTTGAAGTGCAAGTATAAAATTATTATTTTCAATTGCCAGTTTAATTCTACGAGACCACCCCATATCCAATGACATTGTTTCTACATCACTTGAATCACTAGCACTAAAAACGTGAACACGATTTCGTCCTGCTCGTTTTGCAAAATGGCAGGCTACATCAGCTTGTGACATTACCTCACTGGTCGATTTGGTCTCTGAATTAATAATGGCGACACCAATCGAACAACCAATATCAATAATTTTTCCATCATAGTGTAATGAATAGTTGGCTATTTGTTCTCGAAAATTATCTGCAATTCTTTCAACACAATTGACATCTTCTTCAGTTAATAAAACAACAAATTCATCACCACCGAGTCTGGCAAGCAAATCACTTTTTCGGGTACGTTGTTGTAATATCTGTGTGATATCAACCAGAATTTTATCACCTGCAGCATGACCGAGAGTATCGTTAACGTATTTAAAATTATCCAGATCGATGTATAAAATTGAACAACTGTATTTATCGTTTCTTTTAACTTTTTCTACAATTTTGTTTAACTCATCATTAAAAAAAGTTCGGTTATGTAAACCCGTTAAACCATCGTGCTCGGCGAGGTAACGTAAATTTTCAAGCATGGCTTTTTGCTGTGTTACATTGGCGATGAGTGCGGTGTATTTTGTATTTGAGCCTATTACCATTTTGCTGGATTTAAACGATAAAGAAAAAGTTTCGCCATTTTTTTTATGGCCAATTAAGTCGCTTTCGGAGTTGTCGATATTTAGAATTTCATTTTGTAAAAAATACGTTAGATATCGTTCACTGTTATCAAAATCGTTGGATGATATGTATTTAGTTAGTGGCGTGCCAAGCGTTTCCTGTTCAGTCCAACCAAATAATTTTTTAGCTGCAGAATTCCAGGTTTCTATTTTACCACTTCGGTCAAATGTGACTATTCCTTCTGCGGTGTTGTTGAGTATTGATTGCAAGCGTTCTTGTCTGGCATTAACTTCATTTCTCATATTTGAAAAAGCATCAACCAGATCTTTAATTTCTTGTAAGTTATTGTTCGGTAGTCTAATATTTTTTTCTCCATCAGCCTCAGCTTTTAATGCGCTTGATACTCGTTTAATTGGTCGACGAATTTGAAATTCAAAAACTAATGTTCCAATAAATCCGGAAATTAAAATTAGCAAGCTTAAAAACCAAATTGAGTTTGATACTTTATCAGCCGTTTCAGTTGTTGATTTTATATCTAATCGAGTCTGATATTCTATATTTCGTTTGACTCGCTCGAGATTTCTCCACAGATTAGAAAATAGTGGGTGGATGCTATTTCGTAGTAGAGGTTTATCTAATCGCCAATTTTCCTCTGAAAAATAGATTTTTTTAACTTCTAAGAAAGCGTCATTCCATTCTCTTTTATAGTTAAGTAATAATGGGATAGCTTCGCTTTGTTCGAAACCCAATTTCTCTGATTCGTTTAATTTTTTAAGTTGGCTGAAATACTTTGATAATTGAGTATCATAAACTGAAATATCCTGAATAGCAGAATCCATGTTTGATTTAATTGAAACATTAAATATTCCAAGCCGACTTGCTGCGAACATTCGAAAAGAATTTATTTTTTGTGCCCATGTACTGCGTATATCTGAAAACAAAATATAAATATTTCGTTGTTGCACGTCGTCTAGTTGATCTTCAGATTCTCGCATTGCTATAGTAGCTAGGGCAAAAAACCGAAGGCTATTTGGGTTTAATTCATTTACCATTAACGGCATTGAGGGGAATAGCTTGAGGGGATCTTCTTTAATCGATTTTAATTTTTGAATTTCTATATTCAGGTCTTTTATATTTTCTCGAAGTATGAGATTGAGTTTTCGATTATCATTATTTGAATAAACAAATTTAATTTTATGTAATAATTCAATTTCTGAGCTGATGTCATTTAACGCCAGGAACATGGTGTGTTCAATATTTTGATCAGAGTTCAGTATTAGTTCTTGTAAAGATGAGTTTAATTTCCATAAATCATTACTAATATCCGTTAAATATTGATCTGCTGTTGCACGTTCTGAAAGACGCACTGATAATTGTTGTGCAGATTCTATTATTCGGTTGTTAGAATACCACGCGAATATCGCTGTTAAAGCTACAACCATAATTGCCATTGTGAGGAATCGACCAAGCAAGGAGTTTAAATTGGATATTACTCCATTATACCAATTTGCGATTTTTGATTTACTTTTTGCGTTCATAAGTTTAGTCATTTCAGGAAGGTAAAATTGGAAAGTCAGTGCAGTAAGGTTTTATACACTACGTCTATATACGTTCATCCTGGTATTTCGTTTAATATCGTTTATACGCTATATATATCGGCGATATCTTAAAAGTGTTTAATAAATAATCATGTACTATTTTTAATTTATTTTTATTTAAGTTGTTGATTTCAATATGGAATGCATAATCCTTATTTTTATTACTGAATTGAGTTTGATTTTAAACCACAAAAGGCAATGACTTTTAATTTTGTGATAATACTGTGATATCTGGAAAATAGTTTGCTGCTATATTGATCAAACAAACTGAATTTATAGAGATAAAAAGATGAAAATTTTTAATGGCTTTAAAAGGCTTTTTATACTAAGTGTCGTTTTTATGATTGTCTGCTTTAGTTTAAGCACTGCCCAGGCTAAAACATTACCGGAATTCACCCAACAGGATTCATCGCAATGGATAAATTCTGATGCGCTTTCGGTTAGTGATTTAGAAGGAAGCGTGGTCTTAATTGACGTTTGGACTTTTGAATGCTGGAATTGTTATCGTTCTTTCCCGTGGTTAAATGATTTGGAAGCACGATATTCAAATAAAGGCTTAAAAATTATAGGAATTCACACTCCTGAATTTGCACGTGAAAAAGTAATTGCCAATGTAAAAGAAAAAGTTAAGGAATTTAAATTACACCACCCAATTATGGTCGATAACGACATGACTTACTGGCGAGCATTGAACAATCGCTATTGGCCAGCATTTTATTTAGTGGATAAAAAAGGAAATATAAGAAAAGTATTCGTAGGAGAAACTCACAAAGGGGATCTTAATTCTATGAAAGCTGACGCAATGATAAAAAAATTGTTGTTAGAATAATATTAGTTAACTGAAAATATTTACTAGCCACCGGTTTTCGACATAAATCGAACCAGCTGACCGGGTTTACTATTAAAGTCGTGCTTCTCCGGTTTCATGTTTATCGCTAATCGAATATGCTGTTCAAGCTCGGTATCACTAATACCATCCCGTAATAAGTTTCGTAATGGATAATTATTGTCTTGTCCTAAACACATATATAAAGTGCCATCGACAGATAAGCGAACCCGATTACAGGTTTCGCAAAAGTGTTGCGACATTGGTGTAATAAATCCAATTCTTAACTCTGTTCCTGCTACTTGCACATAGCGAGCCGGGCCACCGCCAGGCATCATTCCGGGTATTAATTTAAAATTATTGGCTAGTCGTTGTTTAACTGTTTGTAAACTTAAATAGTGTAAGCTGGCAGCTCGACCGGTTTCGCCCATTGGCATGGTCTCGATAAAGCGTAACGTAAAATCGTGTTTAATACAAAATTCCACCATGTCTTCGATTTCGTCATCGTTGACATCTTTCATCACAACCATGTTGATTTTAATCGGGCTAAAGCCGGCATCTTTGGCGGCCATTAATCCGGAGATCACTTTATCAAGTTTGCCGGAGGTTATTGCTTTAAAGCGCTCTGGTCGTAAGGTATCCAGGCTAACATTAATGCGCGAAATTCCACTTTGTTTTAGTGCGATGGCTTGTTTTGATAAACGGGTGGCATTGGTCGATAAGGATAAATCTTCTATTCCCGGAAGAAGTGATAATGTGCTGGCAAGCTCGGCTATATTTTTACGCACTAGTGGTTCGCCGCCCGTTATACGAATCCGTTTTGTCCCTAAGCGTCCAAAAGCAGCAATGACTCTTTCAATTTCATCGAAGCGCAACCAGTTTTTTGGTTCTTCAAAATCGTTAAAGCCTTTAGGCATGCAATAATGGCAGCGTAAATCGCATTGATCAGTTACCGATAAACGTAAATAATCGATGGTGCGATTATACGGATCAGTTAATGTTGTTTCGGCTGTCATTATTTATATCTAGGTTAAATTTGTTATCAGGCTTTTATATAATATTCTATTATAGTGAATTTGTTCATTATTTAATATTTTATTTTAACAAGAATAGCCCTGCATTATTCCGGTCTTTCTTTTGATATAAGGTATTTAAATTAAGTCTATGATAATTAAAAGTGAATATCGTTTATATGATCTTTATCAATTAGAGTTGTAATATTAAGTAAACGGATTAGAAATTATAAACTGTTAAATTCTGAGCGCTTATCAAACCTTGACAAAAATCCTATGATTAGTAGAGTAGCCACTAGTACCTATTTATAGTGTGGTAATGAATTTTATGGATGAGGTTGACCAGAATGTCGGTAGTTCGAATTATAAATACACTGTCTGAAGAGCAAGTGCTGGATAAAATAACCAAGGTATTTCAGTCACATAGCTACGATGCAATTAATACAGATCAAATAAGCTGCGAAACGGGAATAACTGCCTCAGAATTACGGCAGCGGTTTCCGGGCGGTAAAGAACAAATGGTTACTGCCATTTTGCAGTGCTCTGATAACCACTTCAATAATCATATTTTGCTGCCATTAAGCTCTAAAGACGAGCCTACAAAACGAATTATCGAAATGGCAGAGCGTGTTAAAGACTATTACCAAAATGGATTTGCTTCTTGTTTATTAGAAACGCTGTCAATTGGAAATGGTGAGGATGCATATAAAACGCATGTTACGAATTCATTTGAAAACTGGTGTAATGCCTTGATGAAAATTGCATCTGATTCGGGATTTAGTCATATTGAAGCTGGTGAACGTGCAGAACAAGCCTTGGTGAGTATTGAAGGCTCATTGGTCTTTGCGCGTATTACCGGAAACAACAAACCTTTTTTATTCAGTTTGAATAATTTACCGTGTTTATTAACCGGAACAGCTTGTTAGCCCAGCTCGCACATTAATCCATATTGCCTTCGCTGTCAGAGGCTTTTTGAACTTCATCCATTATAGTTCTTAAATTTTTAGCCCAGGAGATGAAAATAGGTTTTAAACTTTTATCAGGATACATTTCACTTAATCGTTCCGGGTTTGTGGCTGTTAGAAGCGTTTCACCATTTTCTGAAAAGATGGCTATCTTTAATGGCAGATATGGAATTAATTCTGGATGTTTTTTTACCAATATATTAATTTCTGTTAGTTTACCGTAGAAAACTACTCGATATTTATCGGTCTTATAACCCATTTTTGATAATCCAACATCAATACGTTGCACTCGCGATAGTATATTTCCACTATGTCTGATGGCTTGTTGTAATGATGCCATCGTTTCAGGGAATG
>CAYOHQ010000166.1:0-7539 GCA_964403805.1 uncultured Thioalkalispiraceae bacterium
ATTTACTACAAAAAAACAGGAGAAAATCCGTGAATAAAATTTTAAAATTAATCATGTTAGGTGTTGTTGCTGTTACATTAATTTCGTGTGGCTCAGATCCAAAGAAAGAGGACACATCAGGAATGGATAATATGAACACTGATGACACCCATATGGATACAAAACCAGCTGAACCAGTTGCTACCAGTAAATTAGAAACTGGCATGTTGGCAAAACGCATTATTTATTTTGGATTCGATGAATCGACAATTAATGATGATGATCGTGAGTTTATTACAGCTCATGCTAAATATTTATCTGCTAATAGCAATGAGTCAGTTGTATTAGAAGGACATGCCGATGAACGAGGAACTCGAGAATATAATATTTCCCTCGGTGAACAACGTGCAAAAGCAGTGATGCAATTATTAGTTGTACAAGGCGCAGCAAAATCACAAATTCAAGTGATTAGTTTTGGTGAAGAACGTCCAGTAGCATTAGGTCATGATGAAAGTTCCTGGAGTCAAAATCGTCGAGTAGAGATATTATATTCAAATCATTAATTTTGTTGTAACGCTGGAATAAATTAATGTTGAATAAGTTCACGATTAATTTTGTTTGTTGTATTTTTAGTGGATTATTGGTGCTGATAAGCTTCAGCACCAATATTTCTGCTGCTCCTCGAAAACCGGTATATAATTCCAATAATGAAAATTCATCAACGTCTGATACGAAACCTCAGGATACAGTTGAAAACCGCTTAATCAGGTTAGAGCGTTTATTGGAAAGTCAGAGTTTAGTCGATATACTGCAACGAATTGATACTATTCAATCAGAGCTTCAGATTATGCGGGGCGATATTGAAGTACTTAATCATTCGATAGAAGATCTCAAAAAACGTCAGCGTGATTTGTATATTGATATTGATCGTCGTATGGTTCTATTAGAACGAGGTGGTAAAGGGGCTGCAACATCTAACAGTTCTGGATCGCAAATAATCCAGTCTAATGTTAATACTACTGCCGCTGCTTTAGGTATTAACTCTGCATCAACAGCACCAGCAGCTAAATCAACACAAGATGAGCAGAAGTTATATCAGGAAGCCTTTAATTTATTACGTGAATTACGTTACGATAAGTCGATCACCGCATTTAATAAATTTATAGCGACTTACCCAGAAGGACGGTATGCACATATTGCACAATATTGGGTTGGCGAAGCGAATTATGCTCAACGAAATTTCAAGCAAGCTATTAAGGCTTATCAAACATTAATAAATAATTATTCTAAAAGCCCAAAAGTTGCAGAAGCATTATTAAAAATTGGCTATAGTTATTATGAGTTAAAAGATACCAAGAATGCAAAATCAAATTTAAATAAATTAGTAAAACTTTATCCTGAAACAACGGAAGCAAGTCAGGCTAAAAATAAACTTCAAAAAATTAAATTGAATAGCTCAAAACGCTAAATCAATTTATTTTTGGTATTCATTATGTCTTCTGAAGATACCGATATTAACAACTCAACCCCTGATCGCTTAAAAATTACTGAAATTTTTTATTCATTGCAAGGTGAATCTAATACTGTTGGGATTCCAACTGTTTTTATCAGACTAACGGGCTGCCCGCTTCGATGCCAATATTGTGATACCGAGTATGCTTTTCAGGGTGGTGATTGGTATACCATTGAAAATATAGTTCAGCAAATTAAAGATTATCCAACAAACTACATTACTGTAACCGGTGGTGAACCACTAGCCCAAAAAAATTGTATCTCTTTATTAAAACAATTAAGTGAATTAGATTATCAAGTCTCACTTGAAACAAGTGGTGCACTTGATGTCCGTGCAGTTGATCCAAGAGTAGTCAAAGTTATCGATGTTAAAACGCCTGGCTCCGGTGAGAGTGATAAAAATTTATATTCAAATTTTTCATCATTGTACTCAACTGATCAAATTAAATTCGTTATATGTAATCGAGAAGACTATTTATGGGCAAAGCAAATAATAAAAGAACATGATTTAATAAATAGTTGTGAAATCTTATTTTCAAGCTCATATCAACAATTAGAATCAAAGGAATTGGCTGATTGGATACTCGCAGATGGTTTAAATGTCCGATTTCAAATTCAGTTACATAAAATTTTGTGGGGCAATGAGCATGGCCGATAAAGCCGTTATATTATTATCGGGTGGCCTGGACTCAGCAACGGTACTAGCACTTGCAAAAACTGCCGGACACGATTGTTATGCGATTAGCTTTGACTATGGTCAACGACACCGATCCGAACTCGAAGCCGCGAAACGAGTTGCTACATCCCAATCTGTGGTTGAACACAAAATATTTACTTTGAATTTAAATGAATTTGGCGGCTCGGCACTAACGGATAACTCAATCGATGTCCCAAAAAATGAAGCTTCTGATATTTCAAATACTGATCCAGCTTCAACTCATATTCCGATAACCTATGTCCCTGCTCGGAATACAATATTTTTATCGATAGCACTTGGTTGGGCTGAAGTGCTTAATGCGCCGTATATCTACCTGGGCGTTAATGCTGTGGATTATTCAGGCTATCCGGATTGTCGGCCAGAGTATATTGCAGCATTTTCAACGATGGCGAATCTTGCCACCAAAACTGCAGTAGAGGGGCACACTATATCAATACAAACGCCGTTAATCGCATTATCGAAAGCCGAAATAATAAAAACCGGGTCTGATATGGGAATCGATTACAGTAAGACCATCTCTTGCTACGATGCTACTGATTCTGGGGCAGCCTGTGGTGCTTGTGAATCTTGTCGGTTACGAGCTGAAGGCTTCAAAATGGCCGAAATTCCCGATCCAACAAATTATAAGTAATTGATATTATTATATTAACTATTTCTAATCTCCCTATTCCTGATTTTTCTGTATAATGCGCATATCTATTGTGCCAATATTTTAGTGGTTAAATTATTGGCTAATTTATTGAATTGAAATTTTGTAAAAATATTAAATATTAAATATTGAGGATTTACCATGATATATGAAAGTTTTGCCGACGCTCAATGGTCTCTTTTAATCATCGCATTCGTACTTTCTGCATTTATGGGTGCAGTAGTTACAAAAACAAATTTTTGCACCATGGGTGCCGTTTCAGACTGGATTAATATCGGAGACATGGGACGTATGAAAGCCTGGTTTTTAGCCGGTACAGTCGCCATGATCGGTGTCATCATATTCGAATCAACTGGATTATTTCAACTTGAATCAACTTTACCGCCTTACCGGGGTGCAGAGTTTCAATGGGGACGCTATTTACTCGGTGGTATAATGTTCGGCATCGGTATGACCTTTGCGAGTGGCTGTGGTAACAAAACCCTGATTCGAATTGGTGGTGGTAATATTAAATCGATTTTTGTGTTCGCTATTATCGGTGTTATTGCGTATTTTATGGTTGATCCATATAAGGAAATTTTACCTGCTAACTGGTATGCACTCTATTTTCAGCCATGGTTGGGCAAAGCATCAATTTCATTATCAACCAATCAGGATTTGGGGAGCATTATTGGCAAGTGGTTTGGTGTTGCCGGAACATCCATGCGATTAATCGTTGGTACTGTCATTGCTGCCATCATGTTGTTCATCATTTTCCGTACAGCAGATTTTAGAAAAAGCTATGACAATATCATTGCAGGAGTTGTAATTGGCTGTGTTGTGGTTGCAGCATGGTATGCAACATCCAATATAGCTGTAGTGTCAGATGAAGGTAGTGCCAGTTTAACCAGCTTTTACAGTGAGTGGGACATGGTTATGGATTCTGACGAAGGCAAGCCTAAAAACGGTAGCACAAACTTACAGGCAACCTCATTCACTTTCATTAGCCCAATTGGCCAAACTGTTGGTTATATTAAATCCGGATTGAACTCCACATTTTTAACGTTTGGAATTATGTCGGTATTTGGCGTTATATTCGGGGCATTTTTGTGGTCTATCGTAACAAAAGCTTTCAGAATTGAGTGGTTTGCGTCCATCAAAGATTTTGTAATGCATTTTATTGGTGCTATTTTAATGGGATTTGGTGGTGTTTTAGGTCTGGGTTGTACAATCGGGCAAGGTATCACCGGTGTTTCAACACTCGCACTAGGATCCTTCCTTACATTAGGTGGAATTATCCTGGGCAGTGCCATGACCATGAAAATGCAATATTACAAAATGGTTTATGAAGAAGAAGCAACAATTGTTAAAACCTTTCTTACAGCATTAGCGGATCTTAAGTTAATTCCTAATAGCCTCAGAAAACTGGATGCAGTTTAAAAATAATTACGGTAATTGAACTTCTTGGGCTTGTTATTCCCAAGAAGTTCGGTACAATTGCGCGCTTTGAAGTACAAAGAAAGATCAAATGGGCCGTTAGCTCAGTCGGTAGAGCAGTTGGCTTTTAACCAATTGGTCGTGCGTTCAAGTCGCACACGGCCCACCATTTTCTTTGTTTGTTAGCTTTATTTATTTCATTCCAAATTTACTTGAATTCTGGAATCAAGCTCCGTTCCTTGTGAGATTCATACTTAATTACACCCGTAAGTCCGATAAATGTAAGTGACGACATTGCGGATTTAATGGCTTTGATTAAAGTGACATCGGTCATTTCCAGACACAGACTCTCAACAACATGTTTATCACCATTGTGAGTTAGCGTTATTTCATAAACTGTTGAATTTAAATGCATTTACGAAGTCCAATTAAATAGTTAATGACAGCAAACCTGGATTAACAGCTAAATTGTATTGGATTATGTTTTTAATTTAGCGAAATTTTAGTTTGCCATTAAGTTGCATGATTTTCAATCAAAATTATATTTGGTAACTTAATGATAATATTAATTATTTTATTGAAATCGATTAAATGGTTTAAATAAATTAAAGTTGGATATAAGTAGATTTAGTTAATAACAGTGTCATAAATTACAGAATAAGAAATTATGACTTAAAAGTAAAAATCCATTAGTATACGCTAATCTAGTGCGTATTTTAGTTCGTGACACCAAACCGGCTATATAAAAAAATATATAAAACACCATAGCCACTTCAAATAACTAAAATCAGAGTGTATAAAAATGAGGATGAGCAATGCTTCACTGGCAACGATTTTTTCCATTTCTACGATGGATTCCCGAATTAAAAAAATCAGGTGTCTTACAAGCTGACATTATAGCGGGTGTTACAGTCGCTCTAGTTTTAATACCGCAATCCATGGCATATGCTCAATTAGCTAATTTACCAGCATATTACGGCTTATATGCGGCGTTTATGCCAGTAATCATTGCCGCATTGTTTGGTTCATCAAATCAGCTAATGACAGGTCCAGTGGCGGTTGTATCATTATTAACGGCATCAGCATTAGCACCATTGGCAACGTCAGGATCAGAACAGTTCATAGCCTATGCAATCTTGCTGTCATTTATTGTCGGTGTGTTTCAGCTAATGTTGGGTGTCTTTAGACTCGGCGTAGTACTTAATTTTTTATCGCATCCGGTTATTGTCGGGTTTACCAACGCTGCCGCGATGATTATTGGTTTTTCACAATTTTATAAATTGTTTGGTGTTAATAAACCTGAAACTGGAATTTTTGTTACTGATGTTATTGATGTCATGAGTCAAGTCGGTAATACCCATCTCCTAAGTTTCAGTATGGCAATAGTTGCAATAGCTATTATGGTTGCGGTTAAAAAATTATGGCCTAAAATTCCCGGTGTACTATTTGCTGTCGTTATCACTACAGTTGCTAGCTACTTAATAGGGTTTGAAGAAAAAGGAGGCGTTGTTGTTGGTGCAATTCCTGAAGGTCTACCGAGTGTTAAGCTTCCTGCTTTTGATTTTACAATTATTAGCCAGCTTCTCATTAGTGCGATTGTGATTTCACTTATCGGTTTTATGGAAGCAATTTCTATTGCCAAAGCAATGGCTGCTCGAACCAAACAACGCATTGATGTTAATCAGGAATTAATAGGGCAAGGGCTTGCTAATATTGTGGGTAGTTTTAGTCAATCTTATCCTACCAGTGGCTCTTTTTCGCGATCGGCAGTCAATTTAAATGCCGGTGCAATTACCGGTTTTTCTTCAGTCGTTACGGCAGTTGTGGTGTTAATTACCTTATTGTTTTTAACACCGTTACTTTATCATTTACCTGCAGCTGTATTAGCATCCGTCATTATGATGGCGGTAATGGGATTAGTAAATTTCAAAGCAATCAAACATGCATGGCGAGTCCATAAACACGATGGCATTGCAGCAGCAGTTACTTTCGTTGGTACTCTGGGTTTTGCACCACACCTTGAATGGGGCATTGTGATTGGAATATCCTTAGCATTAGGATTATACCTGTTTCGTACGATGAGACCACGTGTCGCGATACTAGGGCGATATAAAGACGGTACATTACGTGATATTGCAATTCATCCGGAACTTGCAACCGATGAGCGCTTAGTAGCAGTTCGATTTGATGGCTCACTGTATTTTGCAAATGTCTCCTATTTTGAAGATGCAATATTAACGGCAGAAGCCAACAACCCCAATGTGAAATTTATTTTAGTCGTTGGAGATGCAATTAATCAGTTAGACGCTTCAGGTGAAGAAGTATTACGCCATTTAGTTGAACGAATGAAAGAAACCGGTGTTACAGTGGTTTTTAGTGGTTTGAAACGTCAAATTATTCTAGTGTTGAAACACACAGGATCTTGGGATGTCATTGGAGATGAAAATATATTTGCAACAGAAGAGATGGCGTTAAAAAATATTTATCAACGTTTATCTGATGGTTCTGAAGATGATGAGACTAGACCATTACATCCATTACCAACGCCATTATAAATAAAGTAATAGACAAAAAAAAGCCCGGTTAATTAACCGGGCTTTTTAGTACTTTAAATATTAATACTATTGGCGAACACCAGGAGCATTAATTTTAATACCATTACTCATATAAGTATGGAAAAACTCAAGAGCAGTGTATTCAGCAGATTGTGCTTTAAAAGGTTTAGCACGTACTTGCTTATTACAACCACCATAGCGACGATGAATTGTACCTAAACCACCTAATGCACCTTTACCTTTGAATTCCCATTTTTTACGATAAACAGGGAAATGAGATACATGACCTAATGCAGGGCTAAGTAAGTTACCACGAGCCATCATGCCGGAGTTATAAACATGACAATCAGCACATGAAAAGTTTAATTGGCCGCGTTTAGCATAGAAGCTGGTTTTACCACGATTGTAAATTGCTAATGCACGTGAATCGTTAGGGATCACAACATTCACTTTCTTGCCACGTGATGTGTAAGACATATAAGCAATAATTGCAGCTAATTTACCTTTTTTCCACTTCAGCTTTTTTTCACCATTTTTTACACGGCATTGATTAACTTCAGCGGCTAAGGTTTTAATTTTGCCATTATGTTTATTAAAGTAGGGGTAGTTTTGTCGAATTCCGATACCACCATTTTTAAAACAACTTGCATAGGTTTTGCCATTTTTAAACGGTTTTTCGAACAATTCTTTACCGATGTCTAAAGCAGGCT
>CAYOHQ010000167.1:0-7505 GCA_964403805.1 uncultured Thioalkalispiraceae bacterium
TGTTTTTTTGAAGTAAATTATTATATTTGTATTATTTTTTTATTAGCTTTATTTCTTTCTAAAAGGCGACCAAACCGGCTCTTTAACATCTCCATAGCTTAAGCTTAGTCTTTGTTGTGCCCTTCCATCAACTGAAACAGCAGCAAGTACACCCCGGTTTTTATGAATAGTAGCATATAGTATCATGGTACTGTTCGGTGCAAAACTCGGTGATTCATCTAAACTGGATTCAGTTAATATTCTCATCGAGTTCGAACCCAATTCTATAGTAGCGATACGAAAATTTCCTTCTATTCGATGCACAAATGCGACATATCTCCCATCATTAGACACAATCGCCCGGGCATTATAGCTGCCATCAAAGGTTAAGCGCCTTGGTCGACCACTGACACCGTATTTATTAACCGAAATTGAATAAATTTGTGGGCTGCCACCGCGATCGGAAGTAAACAGGATAGCGGATCCATCGGGCATCCAGGTAGGTTCGGTATCAATGGCATAATTCCGGGTAATTTGGGTAAATCGTCGTGTTTTAATGTCATAAATAAAAACTTCAGAGTTGCCATTTTTGTGTACCGTCAACGCTAACCGACTGCCATCAGGTGACCAAGAAGGTGCGCTGTTGGCGCCTGTTTTAGAGCGAATATGGACAATGTCTTCACTATTTCCCGGTGCTTGAATGACAATTGCGGCTTTACCTGTTGCAAAAGAAACATAGGCTAATTTCTTGCCATCAGGTGACCAACTAGGCGATAAAATTGGCTGATCAGAATGATATATAATTTGTTCATTTTCAGCATCTGAGTCTGCTACGGCCAATAAAAAGGTGCGTTTATTATCATTGGTTACAACTTTCACGTAAGCAATATCAGTGTTAAATGCACCTTTTATCCCCGTTAATTTTTCGTAGATAATATCGCTGATAATATGTGCAATAGTGCGTAACTGTGATTTACCGGCATTGGTTTCTAAACTTAAACCTTTTAATTGTGTGCCTTTCTTTGCATCCAGTAAATAAAATGCAATTTTATATTGTTGTTCGTGTTTTGGTTTTAATGGCAGTGCTGTTATTGAACCAACAACAAGATTGTTTATTTTTAAAATTCGCCAATTATCCCAATTCACTTCACTGCTTGAGCTTGGTTTGGCTAAAAATACCTTTTTATCGATTGGCGAGAATTGACCACTGCGGTGTAAATCATTTGAAATAATAGCGGCGATATCCTCGGGTACTTTGGTTTTTCCTTGCCATTTGAATGGCACAACCGCAATTGGAAAAGCACCTTCAGCTCCCTCGGTGATTTCAATTGTTAAACGGGCATAACTGATATTCGGAAAAATAATTCCGATGCACGATACAATTAATACAAATACGATGGACTTTAACAATAACTTATTCAACATTTATTCTGATTTTCCTATTTCTGGTGTTCCTATTCTAATATTAAATTCACGAAATTCATCGATTAAATCTGAATCCGGTGGTGGTATCGGCAGTGGTTCAGCATTGTATATTGCATTTACCACTTGCTGATCAAATATAGAGTCTCCACTGGATTTTTTTATTGTTGCATTTGCCACAATACCACCGGGTAATACCTTGACATCCACTGTTGCAAACTTACCGGGTGCTTTTCGCGTTGAAAACCATTTACTTTGAACGCGTGTTTTAATTTTATCAATATATTTACCAATTTCACTCTGCCGTTTTGCTGCATTTGCAGCGGCTATAACAGCTTGTCTTTCTTGTTCTTCTTTGGCTAATTTATTTTTTAACTCATTTTCAAATTGTTCTTTACGTTTTTTTTCTTCAGCTAATTTTGCAGCTTTTCTTTTTTTCTCTTTTTGAACTTTCAGTTTTCTGGCTTTATCTGCTTTTCGTTTTTTCTTTAATGCTAATTGCTTTTGTTTTTCTTTTTTAGTTTTTGATTTTAGTTCTTTTAATTTTTTTTCTTCACGCTTGCGATCTTTGATTGCCTTTTTTTTCTTACGTTCCGCATCTTTTTGTTTTCGGATTCGTTTCTTTTCAGCATCTTTTATTTTTTTTAATTCTTTATCAACTAATTTTTGATCAACTGCAACTGCATTAACAATTTTTACCGGTGCTTTTTCACCTGATGGTTTTATTATTGAAGTCCAGTCCAGACTGACCCCCACTACAATTATCACAATCAAATGAAAAATGGCGGCAAACAAAACTGCCCGAGGATGCTCTTTTACGATTTCTAGCATAACTTATTGACGGCGTCGTTTCGGTGACTTGGTCACCAATCCTACATCTTTAACTCCGGCTTGTTGCAACAACACCATAGCATTTATCACTTTACCATAATCAGTATTAGTATCACCTCGAACATAAACATCTGTTTTTGGCTTTAGTCTTAATACTGCCGTAACTTTGGCTTTTAGTACACTTTCTTTTACCGATTTATTCGTTTTTTCACCGATATTCATATACAAATTACCATCAGCATCAACGGTAACAATAATGGGAGTGCTTTTTGGTTCGTGCATGTTTTTTGCGGATGCTTCAGGCAACTTTACCGAGACACCTTGTGTTAACAACGGCGCAGTGATCATAAAAATAACTAACAATACCAACATCACATCAATGTAGGGCACCACATTAATTTCAGACATTGGTCGCTTTCGAACTCTATTTTCTAAGGGAGTAAACTGGCTCATGCAATTTCTTTTTATGTATGAACTTGACGTTGCAAAATTGAGGAAAATTCTTCCATAAAGGTACTGTATTTACTGATTAAACGTTCTACATCATTACTATACCGATTGTATGACACCACCGCGGGTATTGCTGCAAATAAACCCATCGCAGTTGCTATCAATGCCTCAGCGATACCCGGTGCAACCTGGGCTATGGTAACCTGCTCTTGACCACCAAGACCTATAAAAGAATTCATAATACCCCACACAGTACCAAATAGTCCGATATAGGGACTTGTTGAACCAACAGTTGCTAAAAATGACAGATTGTTTTCAAGTTTTTCGATCACCTTACTGGCTGCGACCCGCATTCCACGTTGAGCACCATCTAACACCGCCATTGGATCAATATCCGTTTTACTTTTTAATCTAGCATATTCTTTAAAACCCGTCTCAAAGATGGTTTCCATTCCAGTAGCATCACTACGTTTACTGGCGATTTTTTTATATAGATCGCCAAGCTCGACACCGGACCAAAATCGTTGCTCAAACTGAGCAGCAGAAACTTTCGCTTGCTTGATAACAGCCCACTTAACAAAAATAACGGTCCAGGATAATAATGAGGTGATTAATAATATAAACATCACAAGCTGCACAATAAAACTTGCCTCGACGACCATTTTTAAAATATCAGTATTTGCTTCCAATCGGCACCTTCACGTTCATTTGATTATTAAAAATTAATTTTTTTCTTTAAAATTTCAGGTAATGCACACGGTGTAAATTTCGTTGCATTTAAACTCACTATTTTTATATCCGCTTCACAAATGACGGTTGATTTACTGTCTTTTGTAATTGTTTGCCTTACTTCAATACTGGCACCCGACACTTTGGTGATTTTAGTTGTCACTAGTAACAAATCGTTAAATCGTGCAGCAATTTTATAATCAATTGCGACTTTCCTTACAGCAAATAGGACATCACTTTCATCAATCAGTTCATCCTGTTCGATCGACAAACTTCGTAACCACTCAGTTCGGGCTCGCTCCATGAAATTTAAGTAATTTGCGTGGTACACAACTCCACCCGAATCAGTATCTTCATAGTAAATGCGTATTGGCCATTGAAAATCAGTCACCGCTATTTCCATTTCAATCATACTGGATATAGTACAAGTATTATTCACTTTACGGAAATAAAAGCGAATATTTTTATGATGGGTTTTTAAAAATATCGAGGTTCTCATTCAAACTGCCGTTTTCTTGTACTGACGGAGTTAAGCCAAAATGTTCATAGGCATGCAGTGTCGCAACCCGTCCTCTTGGGGTGCGCATGATAAATCCTTGTTGAATTAGGTAAGGTTCAATTACGTCCTCAATAGTATTACGTTGCTCGCCGATCGCTGCTGCGATACTATCGAGCCCGACTGGTCCGCCACTGAACTTCTCGATTATGCATAACAGTAACTTTCTATCCATTACATCAAAACCAAGGTTATCCACATTGAGCATTGTGAGTGCTTTCTTGGTCACCTCGGTAGTAAATTGGCCATTATTTTTGACTTCGGCATAATCTCGCACACGGCGCAATAAACGATTAGCTATCCGGGGCGTTCCCCTGGAACGGCAAGCAATTTCGCTTGCTGCTTCGGAATCAATGTCCAGTTTCAAAATAGATGCCGAGCGTAACACCACTTCGGTCAATTCTTCGGTGGAATAATATTCCAGTCTTTGAACTATGCCAAAGCGATCCCGTAGTGGTGACGTTAATAAACCAGCCCGTGTTGTTGCGCCGACTAATGTAAAGGGTGGTAAATCGATCTTGATTGAACGTGCTGCTGGCCCTTCGCCAATCATAATGTCGAGTTGGTAGTCTTCCAATGCCGGATACAAGATTTCTTCGACCACTGGACTCAACCGGTGAATTTCATCCACAAACAATACATCATGCGCCTCAAGATTCGTTAGTAACGCAGCAAGATCACCGGCACGTTCTAACACCGGACCTGAGGTGTGTTTCATATTAACACCAAGTTCGTTCGCAATTATGTGCGATAAGGTTGTTTTACCCAGACCGGGAGGGCCAAAGATTAATACGTGATCCAGAGCTTCTTGTCTGCCTTTGGCCGCGGCAATGAATATTTCCATCTGCTCACGTACTACCGACTGACCAATGTAGTCTTCCAGGGATTTTGGCCGAATAGCGCGATCAAGAACGTCTTCTTTCTCATTTTGTTCCGATGTGATAATTCGGTCGTGCTCAATCATATTAATGGCATATTTTAATCGTTGCTGGTGCTTTTATTTTATACTGGCTTTGAGTGCATTTCTAATTATATCTTCACTATCTTGATCTTTTGTTTCGACTCTCGAAATCATTCGGGCTGCTTCCGCCGGTTTATAGCCTAATGCAACCAGGGCAGTTTCTGCATCGCGTTTTTCATCTTTTGGTCTATCAGTAATGTCACCAAAATTACTTAAATTAGTGTCGGAGTCATCTTGATGCCACTCTTTTAGCCTATCCCGCATTTCGATTATCAATCGTTCTGCAGTTTTTTTGCCGATTCCGGGTAACTTCGTTAATGCTACCGCATCGGCTTGCTGCACCGTTTCTGCAAATTCATTGGCACTGATTCCAGACAAAATGGTAATCGCTAATTTTGCGCCAACGCCATTCACTTTAATCAGCGTCCTAAAAAATTGTCGCTCCAAATTAGTAAAGAAACCATACAGCAGCTGCGCATCTTCCCGCACCACAAGATGAGTAAATATTTGTACCTTCTCACCAATATCGGGTAATTGATAGATAGTCGACATAGGCACATCGACTTCGTAAGCAACGCCATTAACATCGATTAATAAATGCGGAGCTTGTTTCTCCAGTAAAATTCCAGTTAAACGTCCAATCATGTTATTAACCTACCACCGCGAACACCTTTAATATTACTTGCGCCATTTAATATAGTACGGTGATGACTATGACATATCGCGATTGCTAAAGCATCAGCTGCATCTTCCTGAAGTACTGAGCCAAGGTTTAAAATCGATTTTACCATATGCTGAACTTGATCTTTTGAGGCGTTACCTTTACCAACAACAGACTGTTTAACTTGAGTCGCTGAATATTCTGCAACACTGCAATTCTGATTAACGATAGCGGTAATTGCTGCCCCTCTGGCCTGCCCCAGTTTTAAAGCAGAGTCTGCATTGCGATGCATAAATACCCTTTCGATAGCGGCTTCATGTGGGGTATATTTCTCAAATAGTTCGGATATATTACTAAAGATAATACCCAGTTTCTCGGGTATGGAATCACCCGTTACTTTGATATGGCCACTCGCTAAATAAACTAAACGATTACCATCAACATCGATTATACCAAAACCGGTAAAGCGTGAACCTGGATCTATTCCCATTATTCGAGTCATAATTATTATAAATTGATTGTAGGTATTCAGCGTATTTTAATAATAAGGAATAAACAAATTATTTCGGTATACGCCGGCTTCGGAACCGGAATACCCTAATCAAGACACGCAAAACACTGCCATCCATGGCTTGCTCGGGTGCCGCGTCCTGCGGCACACGGTCTTGATTAGGGTATTCCGATTCCAAATCCTCATTTTTTCTCTCTTAACCAATTATGCTGAATAATACTATTGATTAAATTTAAAATTGTATAAACCTCAATACTCTCTTTGGTTCAATAAACTTATAATTGCGCCAATACTTCATCTGAAAAATCGGCATTAGTGTAAACATTCTGTACATCATCAAGATCTTCCAGCATATCAACCAGCCGCATAACTTTTTGTGCATCGTCTAAATTTAATTCAACACTAGTGGAGGGGCGCATTGTGACTTCTGCATGTTCAGGTGTTAAGTCAGCAGAAATCAAAGCCTCTTTTACATTTAAAAATTCTTCTCCTGATGTTAATACTTCGATACTACCATCATCGAGTGTCACAATGTCATCGGCTCCGGCTTCTAATGCAGTATCCATAATTTTTTCTTCATCGCTTTCTTGTGCGTAATTCATTACACCTAATTTTGTAAATAAATAAGCAACTGAACCATCGGTTCCTAAATTACCACCGCTTTTGGTAAATGCATGACGAACATCGGAAACGGTTCGGTTTTTATTATCAGTTAAGCAATCAACCAGTACTGCAACACCTTTGGGACCATAGCCTTCATATCGGAGCTCATCGTAATTGTCGCCTTCCTGCTCTCCAGCACCGCGTTTAACAGCACGTTCAATGGTGTCACGAGTCATATTACCTGATAGGCCAGCATCGATAGCTGATCTTAACCGGGGATTTGCATCGGTATCGCTACCCCCCATTTTTGCGGCTACGGTTATCTCACGAATAAGTTTGGTAAATAATTTGCCGCGTTTTGCATCCTGTGCTTTTTTACGGTGTTGGATATTGGCCCATTTACTGTGTCCGGCCATAAAGTGGCTCCATTTGATTCATATTATTTATTAAGTAGGGTGATTTTACCACACTCAACGATTAACGGTAATATGCAGTCACTAAAAATGGGGTTGTATAAAAGTGGGTTTAATCAGAATCAGGTAGGTAAATTGCTGTTCGTTCTAATTCATCACGGCCTAGTTCGGTATCAAATGTAAAAATATGGCGTCCGATTTTAATTCGATCATGATGTTTTAAATGATGTTTTGTTGTTAATTGTTTCTCATTTATTTTTGTACCATTAGTACTGCCTAAATCTTCAATATAGGCATCTTTATAATCTTCGAGGTAATCACTTTTTAGCATGGTAATTAAGAAATGTTCACTACTAACCGCATCGTCTTCTAGCACAATGTCACAGCTT
>CAYOHQ010000168.1:0-7467 GCA_964403805.1 uncultured Thioalkalispiraceae bacterium
GCTGAGTAACTTTGGCCTGTAATCAGTGCCAGGAATAACCCCTGACCGACACCTATTAGTGTGGTTAAAAAAATGACTGAAAATGCCGGATGCATGTTTTACTCCAAATAATATATTTTTAAATTAAATTCGTTGTTACCAAGACGTAGAATCATCTAATGTTGGTTCATCAACCACAGTTGATGTACCTCGTTGTTCTTTCTTAAGTGGATTATCTGCGCGTAATAATTCATCTTCATGAATGTGTTTGCGCATTTTTCGTCGAGGTAAATAATGATTGGATGGTTTTGTGCCCCATTCAGGCATTAATTGATAGCCACCTTCTTCACGTATCGCGAGTGATACTTCTGATTCTGGCTCATGTATGTCACCAAATAAGCGTGCGCTAGTCGGGCATGCTAATACACAAGCCGGTTTGCGTTCGGCTTCTGGCAAGCTAGTGTCATAAATTCTATCGACACATAACGTGCACTTTTTCATTACTTTCTCGTGCTCATCGATTTCTCGCGCACCGTATGGGCAGGCCCATGAACAATAACGACATCCTATGCATTTATCGTAATTGACCAAAACAATGCCATCTTCTTCACGTTTATAGCTCGCACCAGTTGGGCAAACTGGAACACAGGGAGCATCTTCACAATGCAAACAACTTTTAGGAAAATGCACAGTTTCTGTATTCGGGAATGATCCTATTTCATAAGTTTGAACACGATTAAAAAATGTTCCTGTTGGATCTTTACTATAAGGATTATCATCCGACATGAATCCAGCAGGACCCGAGGTGTTCCACTCTTTGCAACTGGTCACACAAGCATGGCAACCTACACAAACGTTTAAATCAATTACTAATGCTAATTGTGTCATAGTATTTTCGACCTTTTAATTCTGCTTCAGGATTAAGATTTGGAAAATTTACCGGCAAAATACCCCAGCCATTTTCTGCGTTTTCCAGTGCCTGGTAATTGTGGCATGGCATCAAATTGTGGGTAGGTAATTTTTTCTTCATTCTCATCCGCTTTGTATACTCGAACGCGAACATCATACCAGCCGGCTTGACCGGATACTGGATCAGAATTCGAAATGTGTTCACCGGCTTCATTAGCTGGTAGCTCTTCTGCGATTAAGTGGTTTAATAAAAATCCGGAATTTGATTCATTGGCTTTTTCATCAAGGCCCCATGCACCTTTGGCTTTGCCGATTGAATTCCAGGTCCATACGGTATTGGGCTCAACTGCTTCACTATAGCGTGACATACAACGTACCTTACCGTGCATGGACTCAACCCACATCCAGCCACCGTCTTTAATGCCAGCAGCTTGTGCCGTTTTTGGATGGATGTATAAATAGTTATGCGTGTGTATTTGTCGTAACCAGGCATTTTGTGAATCCCACGAATGGTACATTGCCATTGGTCGTTGAGTCAGTGCATTTAATGGATATTTTTGTTTATCCGTTAATTGCGCTTCAATCGGTTCAGAGTAAAACGGCAGTGGATCAAAATGGGTTTCAATTCGTTTACGCAAATGATCCGGTGGCTGTTTACCAACACGTTTACCTTGTGCAGCGAGTCTGAATTTTTGTAATACTTCAGAGTAAACATTAATGTTAATGGGCTCTGCGTATCGGGTTAGGCGATGTTCCTGTGCCCATTTTAAATACCCCATGTTCCAGTTGCGCATGTATTGATAGGATTTTGGTAACTCATATTGGAATACACAATTATTCTTTTCGTACATTTCCCATTGGTTGGGGTTCGGCTCGCCTTTCATGAATTTTTCGCCGCCCTTACCGCGCCAACCTGCGAGAAAACCTATGCCTGAATTTTTATCGGTTTCGTAATTGATAATAAAATCAGGGTAATCACGGAATTTGCGTTCACCTTTTTCGTTGGTGAAGGCCGGTAATTTTAAGCGTGAGCCTAATTCGATAAGCACTTCCTGAAATGGTTTACAGTCCCCTTTCGGTGGTACAACCGGGATACGGACGGAATCAACCGGCCCTTCGAATTCTGATATAGGGCGATCCAGCATCGACATTACATCGTGGCGTTCCAGATAAGTCGTGTCGGGTAATACTAAATCGGCATAACCGACCATTTCGGATTGGAATGCATCCGAGACAATAATAAATGGAATCTTGTATTCACCATCGTCATTTTTATCGTTTAACATGTCGCGTACTTGCTGGGTATTCATGGTTGAATTCCAGGCCATGTTTGACATGAATATTAACAAAGTATCTATAGAGTAGGGATCGCCACGATGTGCATTAGTAATGACATTGTGCATTAATCCGTGTGCAGATAATGGGTGTTCCCATGAAAATGCCTTATCAATTCTGATTGGTTTATTATTTTCATCAACAAATAAATCATCTGGATCGGCCGGCCAGCCTAATGGCATGCCACCCAGCGGAGTGTTGGGTTTAACACCTTCAGGGCCTTTTGGTGTTTTAGCACAAGGTGGTATCGGTCTTGGAAATGGGGCTTTATGACGGAAACCACCGGGTCGATCAATCGTGCCTAATAATGTCATTAATATCGACATTGCTCGAATTGTTTGGAAACCATTTGAATGTGCAGCCAGACCGCGCATGGCATGGAATGCAACCGGATTACCGGTTACGGTATCATGTTCATTGCCCCAGACATCGGTCCAGGCAATGGGTAATTCGATTTTTTCGTCACGAGCGGTAATGCCCATTTCATAGGCAAGACGACGAATGGTTTCTGCAGGTATGCCGGTTATCGATTCTGCCCATTCTGTTGTGTATTCGGAGACGCGATCTTTTAATAACTGGAATGCCGGTTTAACGTGAGTACCATCACCGAGTTCAAACTCTCCCATTAAATACGGATCGGCATCTTTAGTGTGAGTTCGAACTGCAAAGTCGGTATTTCTATCCCACCAGATTGAATTTTGGGGATCAAAACAACCCTCTTCCACCGGGACATCATCACGGCGTACAAATAAGCCGTGGTCATTACTCGCTTCATCCATATTCACTAGATCGGCTGAATTGGTGTATTGCACCAGAAATTCCCGATCATACAAACCTTGCTTAATTAATTCATGAATAATGGCAAGAAATAACGCATTGTCAGTGCCCGGTTTAATGGGAACCCATTCATCGGCAATGGCCGAGTAGCCGGTTCTAACTGGATTGATGGAAATAAAGCGCCCACCATTCCGTTTAAATTTTGCTAAGGCCATTTTAAGCGGATTGGAGTGATGATCTTCCGCAGTGCCAATCATGATAAACAGTTTTGAACGGTCTAGATCGGGCCCACCAAATTCCCAAAAGGAACCGCCAATGGTGTAGATCATGCCAGTTGCCATGTTCACCGAACAAAAGCCACCGTGGGCGGCGTAGTTTGGGGTTCCGAATTGTTTGGCAAATAATCCGGTTAGTGCCTGCATTTGATCCCGGCCAGTAAATAGTGCAAATTTCTTAGGATCAATATTTCGAAGGTTGCTTAGCCGTTCTTCCATAATTTCGAAGGCTTGATCCCATTCAATTTCTTCAAACTCGGCATCACCGCGATCTGCATTCGCTTTACGCAATAATGGTTTGGTTAATCTGGCAGGTGAATATTGCTTCATAATGCCGGAGGCACCCTTAGCGCAGATAACACCTTTATTTAATGGGTGTTCAGGGTTTCCCTGAATGTAGCGAACTTCACCGTCCCGCACGGTGACACGGATGCCGCAACGGCAGGCGCACATATAACAGGTGGTATTTTTAACTTCAATTCGCGAATTAATATCAGGATTATGTTCAGATGATAACTTCATAGGTGTGGCCTTAACGATAACAGCAATATGCAATTTTTAAGTATATCGCTAACTGTAAATTTGGGCTAATCAAGCATTCTTGGTATATCATAAATTGCTTATATAGATTCAACTGGAATTACTCTAATAATAACAGGCATTTAATGTGGGTATCGTGCAAATGATAAAGAGTACCAATTAGTATAGGTAAGATTTTAAATTATGCTGATAAAATTTAAAAAATTTTATTCGCTTGATAAAGTATCAAATAAACGTGCCAGTGAATACTGGGCTTGATCGATGTAACCTTGCAACAGAATTTGTCGCCTGTTTAATTCCGTGCTTGCCAGTGAGTTGAGTTGTTGCTTTTGAAAATTAAGTAGATTTTGTAATTTGCGGTCAATAACGGTTAAGCGTTTTTCTGCATTAGTAAACCGGGAATTGTATTCAGAGAAATTAACCGTTGCATTCGACATGGAATCTTTAACCGCGTTTTTCTTATTCGAGGTTAAATTAATGTCATCTTTAATTTTAAGTAAAGACTGTTTTGTGCTCCACAAACGCGGTATATAGTCACGCTTAATATCCCAGGCTAAAATACCGCGTAGGTTTTTAGTTTGTTGTAATAATAAAACAGCTTCATCGGCAGATACATTTGATGCTAGTGATTTTTCAATTTTATTTAAGCGTTTTAGTAAATCGCTTTCAAGGGAATCAGCGAGTGCTAAATCATTTTCATTTTTTTCAATAGCATCAAGTTGTTTATCTAATTTAGAATATTTACTGTCGAGCTTATTAAACTTAGCTATTCGAGTTTGTAAGTCAATTTCTTTTAATCGATTGTTATAAACAGACTGTCTAATTTTTAATATCTTTTTAAATGTTGGAAGTGAATCTTTCCAACCATCTGTTACGAAATTTAAATATAATAGTGTTCGATAATTTTCAAAACCTACTTGAAATGCTCGAGATCCAAACATTTGGCCTAGATACGCGGCTGTGCCAGTTTCAGGAATAGCGGTTAGATTCCAGGGAAAATCTGAATCTTCATTTATATTGGTCGGTTTAAGCGATTTCATAAACTCGCCTGACTTAATTAAACGTAATGTGGCTTTTAATTTTTTAACCTCTTTTTTATAATTTCCAATAGCTTCTTCATATTGTCCTGCTGCGGCTTTTAACTGGTCCAGCTTTTCGAGGCTGTTTGGAATGGCCAGTAATACTTCTTGCACTGCCGGGTCAATGGTATGACGCGATTTTAATTCTACCCAGGGTGTTAATGCTTTTTTATGTTTGTCGGCTAAAACATAGGACCAACCCAGTCCCAGTAAACCTTTATTTGAAAACGGGCCGTTTAAGCGAATTTTGGTAAAATATTCTGTTGCTTGTTCCGCTTTATTTTCGCGGAGAAAAGAGAAACCGAGGGCTATATTGGCTTTATCTCTTAATGCTAATAAATCATTTTGTTCTGAATCCAACTCGCCTAGTTCGGATAATATTTTAATACCGTGTTCAATTTTATCGGCACGAACATAAGCGACACCCAGATTGTATTTTGAATAAAAATAGAATTCGTTATCATCATCTATTTTATCGATTTGTTGTTGGGCTTTTTCCAGTTGATTTAAGCGAATATAGGTTTCGATTAGCAGGTTGTTTTTTTCCTGAATAAACACTTCCGGTAAACTATCGCCTACTTGTGATAACGCAATTTCAGCTAATGAATCCTGGTGATTAACAAGATTAAGCTTTGCCTGATAAAACCAGATTTGATCGTGTTCTATTTTACTTAAGTTACTTTTAGACAAAAATAATAACTGTTTCGATGCCAGCGAATTAATGCCGTAGCGTAGTGCCAGACCGCTATAAATTATATCGGGTGCATATCCCTGCGATTTTATTGGAGAAACAGTTTTCGCTATTTTAAGTTGCGTTAATGCTGCAAAATATTTTTTCTGATATAAATAAAAAAGTGAATTACCGTAATCAAGATTAAATACTTTTTGTGATGTTAAAATCGGTTCTTGCTCTGCATACAATGGCAATGAGAACGTCAATCCGAATGTTGCTATCAGAAGTGAGAGTGTAATATTTTTAGAATACTTGGTTATCATGTTGTCGTGAATTTATCTTGATTAGTCCCAAATTTTCAAAATAAATTCTGGTTGTCGACGAGAATTTTTTTGTGACAGGTTTAACTCAACATATTGAGGGTTATTGCTTTTAGTAAAATTCTCAACACTTGCACGACGAAATTCCCGTGCGTTTCGACCTTGGCCTGTGTAGTTCACAATAAGTTCATGTTCACCGGGTTCGAGACTATTTATATATAATCGTTGCACACCACCGAGGCGTAATGCGGTTAGTTCACGTTCTGAGTAAATATGAGTAGCAATAATTTTTTCATCAATTTTAACTTTTACTGCCTTTAAGTCAAAATCTTCATTAGTATCTAATGATACAAATATGGTAATTCGGGCATTAATTGGGAATAAAAAATCATTTTCAAGAATACTCAAATCACTATTGATATTCAGTATTTCCTGTTTTAATGATTGAATTGCACCATCGAGATTTTCGTCACTTAGAGTGGGTGCATCTGCAGCAAAACTTATTGATGTAATAAGCAACAATGATGCTAGAAACGGTCTTAAAATACGTAATTTCAGTATATCCATTATATCCATACCCATCCAAAAACTCTGATTACAAAATTAACATTATTTAGAATATTAATAAACACTATTTAAACGTTTAAGCCCCTTATTTAGATATTGCAATTTAGTTAAATTGTGACCTTCTTATCATTATTAGTATCGCGTGCTATAAAAAAGCGTAAATACATTCGAATTGTAGCTATAGGCTGCGCCAGTTTGATAATGAGTAAAATTGTCGTAATTGTATTGAAAAAAGTTGTAAGCAAAGTTGATATCACCACGCTTGAAAAAACTGTCGCTCGCTTCGAATATTTCATAGGTTATTTTATATCCTAATGAGTAATTGGCAAACTGTGACATTTCCTTATCTCTGGCCATAAAGGTATATTCCTGGTCAAAGTTATCACTATAAAATGATGCCTGACCTTGCATGTAGTATCGAATACTGTATTCAGCAAGTATTTTAGGATTGTAATAATGATTATAGCGTCCTTCAAATGTATGGGAATTAATGCCCCAGTTATCAGTATAAAAACGGTAACCGAGCATCAACGTCATATCGTTACCGAGATAATAAATACCACGTGATGCCAATGCCAGACCGGCACGAGTGTTCGGGTAAACTTCGGGATGGCCGAAAACACCATTAATTCTAACTGCGCGATAGGGATTATTTAAGTAACCAACGGCACTAACTGATTCCAAATCAACAGTTAATAGTAATTTTTTTGTTAACACCTGTGACAGACCAAAATGATAACGGACACGATCCACCGGTTCGTTAAATGTTGGATCGGTGGATTTGCCCACTTCATCAGCTCCACGAGAAAATCCCATATTTAACGTTGTTAAGCCATAAAACATTTCATGCGACATGCTGACGCCGACTGTATTGGCATCATAGTCATTTTCACTGCTATTGGTAAATGAAATGTTTAGTGTGGTATCCCGGTATAAATAATCGAGAGTCGCCCCAAACTCCTGTCGAAATTCCTCATAGGGGCTGGCATAACTTTCAACATCGATGGAGGCAC
>CAYOHQ010000169.1:0-7459 GCA_964403805.1 uncultured Thioalkalispiraceae bacterium
AATCAGTTTCCTGTCCAATTTATTTTACAGGTTTTAATCCATCGAAAAACGATTCAGGAGTTTAACAATGAGTTTTCGATTCATCAGTGCACTATTTGTGCTATCACTAATGCTAAATGCATGCACAATAGAAACGGTACAACCATGGGATCGTGATCTATTGGCAAAAAAGAAAATGCAATTAGATTCACATCCCCTAGACAGTTATCTGGATGATCACATTTATTATAGTAAAGAAAGTTCCAGCGGTGGTTCCGGTATTGGTGGAGGGGGCTGCGGATGCAACTAAAACGTAAACCTAAAAATATTAAAGGCGCATTAGCACTGGCGACAACAACCATGCTGGCGAACACAACCGGAATCGTAAATGCCGAAACACCCGATAAAACCTGGGAAGTCGATTCAGCAATTTTATATTATAGTGAAAAAGACCGAGTAACAGCCATTGAGCCTGTGGTGTCAATACGAAAACAAATTGATGAAGAAGAATTTCTTGGTTTGCGAATTGTTTTTGATAGTTTGACAGGTTCATCTCCAAATGGAGCAACCAAGCAATCTTTCCCACAATCATTTTCCAGAGTATCCGGAAATGAGGTTTATACTGCACCAGCAAATCAAACACCAACCGACCCCAATTTTCGTGAAAGCCGGGGTGCTTTATCGTTTGATTGGGAAAAACCGATGAGTAAAACCGCTAAAGGAATTTACTCGCTCAATTATTCTCAAGAAATCGATTACACTTCAGTTGGTCTTGGAGCAACGTTTAACTGGGACACAAACCAACGCTTGCGGACATGGACAGCAGGAGTGTCATACAGCTTTGAAACTGTTGATCCCTTAGGTGGTGTTACTAAACCATTTTCACAAGTACCGATTACCTCAGCCGGAAAGAAAGAAACGATAGGTGATACGGAAGACAAAACCGTAGCCGATATTTTGTTTGGTTTAACCCAGGTAATTAGTCGAAAAGCCTTAATGCAGTTTAATTTTAACTATGGTGTTGATGATGGCTATTTAACTGACCCGTATAAGTTATTATCAGTATTTGACTCAAACGGTGATCTTGTTCAACCAAACCAATATTTATATGAAAAACGCCCAGACTCAAGGACCCGGCAAGCACTCTATTGGAAAACAATATATTCTCCCGGTGAGGATGTAGTGAACTTTAGTTATCGTTATTATTGGGATGACTGGGGAATTTCATCACATACTTTGGATGGCCGTTATCGTTTTGAAATGGGTGGTGGTCATTATATCGAACCGCATCTGCGCTACTATTTACAAGATAAGGCCGATTTCTATCAGTACAATTTGGTGCAAGGCTCAACACCAAATTACGCCAGTGCCGATTACCGTTTAGCAGATTTAAGCACTACAACATTTGGATTTAAATACGGTCTCGAATTAACAAAAACCACTGAGTTTAATATTCGAATCGAACAAATGACGCAACAAAGTGAAAGTGGTGATGCACCATTTGATGATGTTGAAGCCATTATTTTTCAGATTGGTTACAGCACTGTATTTTAATTTAAGTTAAATCAACACTGCTTTGCAACTATAGATTCTGGTAGTTGCAAAGCTACTCCCATTAGTGCATTTTTTTGTTAAACTCATTAAATGACAGTGACACTCGAAAAATCAAAAGGCTATTGGATAGGCCGTTTTCAGGCAATGGCCAGCCCTTGTGAATTACTAATTGAAGTAACGCAAGCAAAACTAGCAAAAGAGCTCACCGAGTTAGCACAACAAGAAGCAATACGTATCGAATATAAATTCAGTCGTTATCGTTCAGATAATATCGTGTATAAAATAAATAATGCCAATGGCGCTGCTGTGACAGTTGATGATGAAACTGCCGACTTATTGGATTATGCACAACAATGCTACGAACTCAGTGAAGGCTTTTTTGATATTACCTCCGGCGTGTTGCGTGAAGCCTGGCACTTTGATGGCAGTGACAATATTCCAAAGCAACAAAAAGTAAAAGAAGTCTTACACCATGTTGGCTGGCAAAAAATACACTGGCAACGTCCCGAGCTAACCATGCCAGAAAAAATGCAAATTGATTTTGGTGGCATCGGAAAAGAATACGCAGTGGATCGCGCCGCATTAATTTTAAAACAAAAAAGCGATGCCAGTATCTTACTCAATTTTGGTGGTGATCTAGTGGTAACACACCCTCGCAAAAATGGTAAAGGCTGGTATATCGGAGTTGAAGATCCAGCCAAGCCAGATACCAACGCCACTAAAAAAACCAAAGGTGCAGCCGATAATTTTGAGCTAGCCCAGGGAGCAGTCGCCACCAGTGGCGATGCCCGGCGCTTTTTATTAAAAGACGGCATACGTTACAGCCACATTCTCGATCCCCATACCGGATGGCCAATACAAAATGCACCGCATTCGGTAACAGTCATAGCCGAAACCTGCACCGATGCCGGTATTTTAGCAACCCTGGCAATACTACACGGTGAGCAGGCTGAAGAATTTCTGAAAACACAGGATGTTCGTTTTAGTTGTGTTCGGGATTCGTGATAATATTTATTATTAATCACGTAGTTAATCTTAACAAAATAATTCTCCTGTATATTGACAAACTACGTCATTAAATCAAAATTGACACTATTAATTTTGTACGCTATATTGTACGTAATAATGTTCATTATAGAAGAAGGAAAATAATGAAAAGATTGAAAGTAAATCAAGACATTCGCCCTATGTCAGAATTTCGTTCTGGAGTGGCTTCTTTTCTTAAGCAAGTACATGATACTAAACGACCATTGGTCATAACCCAGCATGGTAAAGGAGTAGCTGTTTTATTAGATGCAGGTGAATTTGAACTTATGCAGGAAAAAATTGAGTTATTTCAAGATATAGAAAAATCAATAACTCAAATTGAAGCTGGAGCTGGAATTTCACATGATGATGCAAAAGAACAGGTGTTAAAGAGAATTAGCAAGTGAAAATTATTTGGTCACCTTTAGCAGTTGATCAAATAGCAGCAATTGCAGAATATATTACCCTGGCAATACTACACGGTGAGCAGGCAGAAGAATTTCTGAAAACACAGGAGGTTCGGTTTAGTTGTGTTCGGGATTAGAGTTACTATTCTATCCGAAAATTTGCTTGAAGCTTTCGCCAATGGGCTTTGAGTTTTTCTTTTTGTTCCTCATCCATAGGTAATTCTTTTAAAGCCGTTGGCCACAGTGAGCGTGCTTTTTCCATCGTGTCATCAATATGTGGTTTGATTGCTCGCCAGGGGATTCCAGATTTATCAGCCCAAGATTTAAAACTATCTGTGTTTACCGAATACCACTCTTTCGTTTTAGCAAGATTCAAAGCGTATTTTTTTTCATTGTTCATATAAACACTGGTGGTTACGATATCGTATGCTGGTGATAATCTGGGTGTAATTCTATCTTGATATAGCAGGCTCCAATTTTTTAAATGAGCATCACCATTAGCAAGTAATATATTCACCAGTAATCGTCGAGCAAATTGCTGGGCATCAGCAAGTCCATCACCAGAATAATTATAAATCACTTTACTGATTTGTTCATAATTAGCGGAGTTATATTTATCAATTGGATACTTTACTAAAATCTGAGCAAAATCTTCCATATGAATTCTATCATTACCTTCACGGTCAAATCGTTTGATGGCAAATGCTAATTTTTCGTTTGGTAGGTTGATTGATGGCAGATTATCGAGCTTGTTCAAATCAATAAGCTTAATCTCCGGGATATCAATACCGACCAAACTTGCTAAAGACATTGCTGTATATTCGTTTAATGGTACGTTCTTATGTTTAGTGGAAGGTGTTTTAATAATCCAGTTACCAAGTTCATCATTCTTAGAAAGATTGTAACGTCCATCCTTTTCTTTCATGGAAAATTTCATTTGAATACCCGATAATGAAAACTTATTTTCTTGATCGTTAACTTTAAGTTTAATCGCTTTCGCTTTCATCCCATTTAAACTTAGATTGCTTAATACACTTTCTGGTACATTATTAGGTTCCAATGGTGTGGCCACCAACGCACCGGGTAAATCCTGGCCAAGATAAGAGAAAATCTGAAATTCATTGTCGATATGCGTTTTTAAACCCTGCACTATCAATTCACGTAAAGCACCTTCCGGGAGCAGGTTGGATAAAACAGGGTGTAATTTCTGATTTTTAACCCATGGATTTGACATAAGTTTTTCTGAATTTGGGAATTTTGGATGTGTAATCAGGCTAAATGTTGGACGCGTTGGATCATATTTGAATTCATCTGCAAAACTCATTACATTGCGTCCGTTTTGAAAACCGGCTAAATAACCTGCCAGCTTGTTGTGCAAGCTAAGTTTAAGAATAATGACTTCGTTTATTTGATTATTTTGATTCATAGAAGGGCTCATTCTTCGTCATCTTCTAGCAAATTTTTCCATGGATCATTTGCGAGTGCGTTTTCCTCGATCGTATTGTCATCCTTGTTTGTTAACTCTGATGATAGGTATTCACTCTGTTTTAATTCATCATTTTTAAGAATAGTTTCAACCAGTTCCAGTTTTTCTGTTGGTATCAGCATTAATTCACTGTTGAGCCCTTTGCTAATGAGTTCAAGAGTATTTAATCTGGGATTCCCCTTGGATTCCAAATGCTGGTATTGCTGACGTGATACGCCAATACGCATCATCATATCTTTTTGTTTTAAACCCAGGGCAAGCCTACGTTCTTTAAGCTGTTGAAGTAATGATTTCATATAGAAACATATATGTTGCTTTAATAATATAAGAACTATATTAGTTGCTTTATATTATAAAAGCAATAAATATATTGCTATTTAAATGCAAGACTCATCGAGGCATTAAAAGCTGGAGAACAAAGCGGGATATCTAAAGTACTCTGGATGATACCTGGATTGATGTTAAATATAGGGAAACATAAATGTATAAACTCTCGATGTTTGCAGTTAGTAAATATTGAAAAGCATTTAGATTGATTTTTAACCATGTATCAATAAAAAATTCAAATTGAGTATTTTGCTCTGGACATTAAATAACCTTATTTGTAAAATCAAAGCTCGATTTAACAGTTTAGTTGATCTGATGGAACACAAATTTTAACCAAGGAAAGGATATAGTCAGCTAAATTTCCTGGTTTGATTTTCACTGAAATTTAAGACCAGGAGCCTACCGTGTTAAAAGCTAACCCCCGATTAAAACTCACCATTTTTGCTTTTGCGTATTTGTTTTTATTAACAGCCGGTGGCGGTGGCGGTGGTGGTGGTTCAATTCCAGATAAAGATTCAACAGCACCCTCAATATCAAGTAAAGTTCCTGATAACCGTGAAATTGATGTTACTATTTTTGAACCTATCACTGTTACCTTTAATGAAAATATCAACACGGCAACGAATGAAAGCAATGTTGTTTTATTAAAATACAAAACAAGCAACCCGAATAATTTTGATGAAAATTTACAAGCTGTCGATAGAATAAAAGTAACAGTAACCCCAAAAAACAACAAACTAATAATTGATGTGGTTCCCGGTATTAGTAGTGGTTTTGTCGAATATACAGCAGACTCTCGATATAAACTTATATTGCTTAATATTGAAGATTCAGTTAGTAATCCTATGGCAGAAACTTCATGGGAATTTGCAACAACAACCATCCCAGAGATAAAAAATATTCTTCCATTAATGAATGACGCCGTGTCCCGAGCCACGGATATAACGATTATTTTTAGTGAAGCAATGGAACAAAGCAGTGTTGAAACCGGCTTTAGTTTACAAGATTTAGGTCCAATTAGTGCAGCTACTCCACCAGCGCCAATAAAAGTTACGGGAATAACCTCGACATACAATAAAAGTACAAACACAGCAACGTTCACATTGCCCGATAGCACTCCATTATTAAATGCAAACTCAAAATACAAGATAAGTCTTTCAAATATGAAAGATCTAAAAGGCAATATTGCTCCCGCTGTGACATCAACATTTAAAACCAACATTGCAACAAGTGATACTCTTTTAAAGACACAGCCAAGTAATGTGATAGCAACTGCACACAGTAATCGAGTCGATATCAAATGGACAGCAGCACCGCTAATTTCAGGAGTTTCGGAAATTTTATATAATGTGTATGGTTCTATAGATAATATAGCCTATGATTTATTAACTATAACAGGTCCGATTACTGCTCTAAATTATTCCGATTCAGCAGCAATGGATGGAAACACGTATTATTATGCAGTTACTGCAGTAGCGAACAGTATTGAAAGTAAAAAAGTATTTAATAATAATGGTGCAGTAACACCACAAGCACTTTTAAATTTTGCTGCAAATGAAAAACCAACCACAGCCTTGGGCAATGAAAGCGTCACTATCAGTTGGACTAGTTTAGCTGGAGCGAAATCGTATAATATTTATGTTAAGGTTGATAATGCAGGGACATTTACTTTATTAAATAAAAATCCTGTTTCTACAAGCTTAAATAATTTTGTTCATAATAAAAATACCACAAACCTGGTTTCGTCATCATTAGCAATTGTTGGTGGTAGTAGTTATGCTTATAAAATAGCGGCGATTAATGGTAATAATGAAGAAGGGGCAAAGTCAGCGGCAAGTTTATTAGCAAAGCCAGTTGCTTTACCTGAAATTGTCAGTTTTACACCAAGTCCAGCAGATATTCTAGTTACTCAAAGTAGTACATTAACCGCTAAGTTTGCAAACGGGAAAGGCATAATTACCAGCACTGGTAATCCCGATATAATTTTGGGAACAGCATCAAGTGTGGCTCAAACTTTCACAACAACAGTGACTCCAGGTTCAACAACTTCTTATACACTCACGGTCACAAACTCAAATAATGTTTCAGCGACACCAATCACGAAACAAGTTACTGTCAGTGATCCTGGGAAAATTTCGTTCAAAGTTTTGTCCACTGATGTTGCTGAAGCTGATACTACAATAATGTTGAAAGTAATTCGAACTAATGGTGATAGAAGTGTTTCGGTAGATTATCAAACTACAACAGGTGGCTCTGCAACGGCAGGAAGTGATTACGTTGCAGTGACTACACCTAAAACAATCACATTTCTTGCAAATAGCTTAACGGCTGAAATTCCTATAACAATAAAAAACGATACAGTTAAAGATTCATTAATTAGAGAATCGTTTAATGTGAAATTAAGTAATGCAACTAATGGTGCCACGTTAGCAACTTCGAATTTAAATCATACTGTTTATATAGTTGATAATGATATTTTGTCTTTGGATTATGGTTTAAAACAATTGAAATTAAGTTGGGCTGCTTATCCTCGTGATCCAGCAGTAAATGGCGCACAAGGTGATGTATTTTATAAGTTATGGGGAGGCGTTAAAGGTAATATAAAACCGATTAATATTAGTGGTAGTTGATGTGGTCAAGTAAATCTGTACACATTAATGGGAGCAAATTAAATTTTCTG
>CAYOHQ010000170.1:0-7396 GCA_964403805.1 uncultured Thioalkalispiraceae bacterium
GTTCCAATTGTTTTTGTTGTAATCCAGTCATTAATATTAAATTGAACTACGTTAGCTCCTTTATCAGCTGCTGTTGCGGTATAAAGAATGTCATAACGTTCTGCTGAAACAGTTTCAAGTTTGCCATTTACTAACGCTTCCGGTGATGGTGTGCCATCTGCTTTACGCAAAGGACGTCCATCAGAAGCTATTATTTTAACATCCAAACCACCAAAATCTGCCTCTTGAGGCATATAGCCTGCATGAATGTATCGAATTAATAGTGTTTGACCAACTGACATAGTGACAGCTACGCGAGGATCTGTGCTTGCAGATTCTCTACCATCAACTCCTGAAATAATAAAATATTCCGGATTAAGATCATGATGTCTAATTGTGTCATTTGGATCACCAATTGCCATTCCATCTGTCCAGTGATGCGTATGCCAGTTAGGATCTATTTCATCGACAGCCCAAATTGCTTCGACATCATAAGTAGGCCCTTTTTCATATGCTGTGCCAGGACCTTCCGGTGGATCCACAATTAATGCGCCATACATTCCCATTTCTACGTGTAATACAGTATTTGAATGACAGTGATAAAAAAATGTTCCCGCATGGCTTGGTTTCCATTGATAAGTGTATTGTCCATTCACGTCCCATGAATCGTGTCCAACACCATCGCTGCGATAATCCGGTTCTATACCATGGTGATGAACTGTGTGAGTTAGCATCATGCCAACATTTAATACTGTATGAGCAATTTGTCCTTGAGTAACACGCATTGGTATAGAAGGAAATGCACTTGTATAACTACTATCTAAAGTCTGACCATTTCCATCCTGATTATCGCCATCAAAACCCCATACAGTTATATCAACAGTGCCACGACCTAATGCAGGGATAGGATCCATTGTAATGGTGCCACACATGTAAACAGTGCGATTAAATATAATGTCAGGTGTTACTTTAGCTTCAAACTGTGATTGATTGGGCATTCGATAGGTAAATTGTTCATTTCCCATACCACCCATATTGCAGTTGCCATTCATTCCACCGCCGCCGCCCATACCGCCACCAGCCATTAATTTATTTTTTAGTTTAAACATATCTTAATCCTTTAAATTATACTTTTTTAGGTAAATAGTGAACATCAGTCATGGCGCCAAACATATAAGCAGCACCACCAGCAGTTTGAGTCATTTCGTCATGCAAATGCATTGGGTATAAAATTTCTCGTCTTGGATTTGCATCACGTGCAGCAATAATGGTTGATTCATCAAATTTGTGTACACTGTCTGGAGGAGGATCAAAAGGGAAAATGACATCAACTTGTCCACCATTTGGATTAAGTGGAACAATGTCTTTTTCCCAAACAGTGGGGCGTGCTTTACCATCTGTTGTTAACCACTCCATGTGATTGGCATGTATATGAACAGAGTGTCTTGCCATTCCAGTATTAATACAACGTATTAACGTTCGGTCACCAATATTACCGTCTAATTTACTGCGTGGGTCAGCCATCGAATCTTGAGTCGGATCCATGCTGCCTGGTGCGCGTGGTGGTCGGCCACCAAGGCCATTTAATGTGAAATAGCGCGGTTCAAAAGTTGTGTTCGGTTTTAAATTTGCTTTTATTGCATTATGCCAAACTGGATCAATGTCGTTGAAAATCCAGAATAATTGTTTTTTAAATGTTTTACTAGCTTTGTAGAGTTCATTATCACTATCTAAAGGCAATATCGCGAGAGCACCATGTAAACCAAGTAAACGATTGTATGGTTCATTGTTAGTGTTATCGTAGTACATATATGTCCCAGGAGTGCCTGCAATAAATGCTACGATTTCACCTGTATTGGGTTTAATGTCAACAGAGACGGTTTCATTTTTATTGCCCACTTTGTTAATATTTTCAATTGTAAAATTGTGGGTGGTTGTTAGTGTATTAATAACTGTTATTTCAACACTATCATTTTCACGAATAATTAAACTCTCACCAGGAACATTTAATTCAGTATCAGTAGCACTAAAACCTCTAAAGTAAACATCAACACCATCTATCTGCCGTATAGTTCCATCAGTTATATAAAATGTTTTTTTAATAGCAGAGGTTGGTGTAGGACTACCGACAGGATCGGGTTCAACCGGCGGTTTTGCTGGTACGGTTGGTGTTGTTGGATCTGTATTTGCTGGTGTTGTTGTTTCCGGTGCCGGTGAATCACCACCACCGCATGCTGCTAAACCTGTGGTTGCTAATGCTGCTGATCCAGCTTTTAAAAATTCACGGCGTTTCATAAAAATGTCCTTATAGTGTTGTCCAAGGTGTTTGAGACTAAGTTTATCTTTACATAACAAGATTGACAGGAATGAGAAATATTTCACACTTCGGGTAATACGTGGGAAATATTATCACCTAAACTTTAGCTTGTCGAATTCACTAACTAGTTGAATTAATTAGAATTGGTGATTTTATGAACAGTATGTGTGTTTATGATTCAAGTTATTTCTATTGATTTATTGGTGAAATAAATCTCAAGCGCAACGGTGTTACGCCGATACTATTTTTATCCTATATATAAGTATCAGTCCTACTCTCAACTTACCCATTAATTTGGAGACGCATGATGTTGCCAATCAAAAGTTATCGTTACGATAAAATTGTGCTTACAGCTATTTTACTTTTAGTTTTTGTTAGTCATAGTGTGTTTGTAACGAATTCAAATGCCAGTAATAATTTGGCTGCTGCTCCCTTTAACTACACCGAGACGAAAGTGCTTATGCCGGATGAATGGCAAACAAAGCCAATAACGTACAATGATGCTGTTAAGAATGTTGATTTGGTGATTTCACTTGGACAACAAACTCATCCTGCTCTGCAATCTTTTGTGCAAGAGTACGCTAAAAAAAATAATCTGAAAATAGTTGTACAAAAAGGTACTTGTGGTGTTACGGCCGGAAAATTACGTAAGAAATTAATTGATATGGGTGCTTATTGTTGCCCGGTGGCTGCCAGTGATCGATTACCGTCTTTGCAGATTCACACGATTGGTATTGCACCAATTAGTTTATTAACTCATCCAAGTAATCCTTTAAGTGATATTAGTTCCGAGGATGCGCGTAAAGTCTATCAGGGTAATTACAGCCGCTGGTCGCAATTGCCGCATAGGGGTAAAAAATTATCCGATCATGCTATTCAACCCGTTGTGCGTTTGCATTGTAAAAAACGTCCGGGTCATTGGCGGATATTATTAAAAAATGAAGATTTATTTAGCCCCAGAATTTTTGAAGTGGGAGTAGTGCCGGATATGATTAAACAAGTCGCGATAAACCCCAATGCCATTGGTTATGAAACAGTTTACATGTTGCAGGTACATAAAAAAAACGGCAAATTGAAAATGTTATCAATTAACGGTCTTAAGCCAACAGATTTAGACAGTGCTGCGGTGGGGAAATATCCTATTTACCGAACTTATAGTTTAACGACCTGGAAAAATGATATTAAAGAACAACAAGTTATTACACTAATACGAGCAATAGAAAAACACGTTGAACAAAATTCTGAAAATTTAGGAATTGTGCCGGTTGCTACATTGCGAGAAAATGGTTGGAGATTTCACGGTGATGAATTAATAGCCGAGCCTGACGGTAAGTCGTTGGCAAATACTACGCCTAATTACTAATATCGTTTTAACATCAATGAAAATCAAAAAGTCATTAACTGCGACTATGTTATTGGTGACAGCCATTATCGGCATCGTGGTATGGCTGGTTTCTGACTCATATCAGGTAGATGAATTAAGCCGAATTTTTAATAATACTTTGCAACACCGCTTGGGAACCGAAGCCCGTGAACAACGAATTCGGTTTGACAGCTATGTTAAAGCATTTACACCAACGGTAAAAATGTATGCTGAATTAAATCATCTGGTGAAATATGTTGATAGTGAGCAATGGGGAAAAAATAATAAAATAATATACCACACTTCTGTTCCAGAATGGTTGCCACCAATATCGATTATGCGTCGTTTTGTATTACCGCGTTATGCGATGTTAATTAATGAATCGTCAGAGGTTGTTGAGTTTTACCATTACAACGATGAACCACCACCGCAAGAACTGATTCACCCTTTGCCGCATATTCTAAAATTGGCGCATCGACAAAGTTATTTGACATTAATTAATAATCAGGCTTATATATTTGCAGTTGAATATGTTGTTCGGGAAAAAGATAAGTCGGTACGTTTGTTAATTGCATCGCCACTTGATGAAGAGTTTTTACAAATATCACAGGGTGCCGCTACAGATAGTATCATTGCATTATTAAAAAATGATGAATCTACCGTCATGGTGAGTAACCGGAGTGATATTATTCCAGATGGTGTAAACTTGTCTGATTTGGAAAATAAATACATGGTTACCGGGGAAGGGTTTTTTGGATCGGGATCATCTGATATTATTGTTCGGTTATTATCGTTGATATCGACCAGTGAAGTTAATAAATTAAAAGATACGATTATTCAGGATAATAGGCGAATACAGTTTTTTACAGCATTGGCTTACATTCTTGCTTTTGGGGTTGTGATGTATTGGGTAACTTCGCGCATTCAAAAAATGACGCGACGGGTATTGGCTTTTTCAAAAGACATGGAAATTTCTCAACCGGATATTGATAAAACAGATCAAATTAAAGAACTGGAAACACGATTTGAATTATTAACATCGGCAATACGAAATGAAACAGCCGAACTGGAACACCAGGCGTATCATGACCCATTAACGGATCTACCCAATAGAAAATTATTAAGTTATCGCTTACAGTCTGAATTATTTAAAAATGAATTAAGCAAAACTAAATTTGTGTTGTTTGTTAGTGATTTGGATCGATTTAAGGAAATCAATGACACACTGGGTCATCATGTTGGTGATTTGGTGTTACAACAAGCGGCTTCACGTTTATACAATTCATTACGAAAAAAAGATACTGTTGCACGGTTGGGTGGCGATGAATTTGGTATGTTATTACCTGAAACGGATGCTAAATCAGCCCAAAAAATTGCTCAAAAAATAGTTAAAATTTTTGAAGAACCTTTTGTGCATGAGAATCAAAATTTAAATGTCGGTATTAGTATTGGTATTGTCGAATTTCCGACTGATGGAGATGATGTTAATATATTAATGCAACGCGCCGATGTTGCTATGTATAACGCCAAGAAGAATAAATTGGGTTATGTGTTGTATGAAACTTCAGAGGATAAACACAGTGTCGGTAGGCTGGCATTAATAAGTGATTTGCGTGAAGCAATTAATGAAGATTTATTATCCGTTTATTTTCAACCGAAGATTGATGTTCGAAATAATAAAATAATTGGTGCCGAAGCATTGTTGCGCTGGAATCACCCGGAACGCGGCTTTATTGCACCATACGAATTTATTCCCTTAGCCGAACAAACCGGCTTAATTTCCTCATTGACGGACTATGTTATTAATGAGGCCTTAAAAAGTTGTCATTACTGGCATCAAATTGGGTATCCCATCAGTGTTAGTATTAATATTTCAACACACAGTTTACAAAATAAAAATTTCCCCGAGCTGATTATTACCGCAATAAGAAAACACCATTTAGCACCCAAGTATTGTATTTTAGAGATTACTGAAAGTGCCTTTATGAAAAACCCGTATCAGGCTAAAGAAATTTTAAATGAAATTAAAGATTTCGGTATTGCTATTTCAATTGATGATTTTGGTACAGGTTATTCGTCATTAGCATATTTAAAACAATTACCGGTTTCTGAAATCAAGATTGATCGATCGTTTATAATGGAAATGAATGAGGACGTGGATGATGAAGTTATTGTAAAAATTACCATTGATTTAGCCCATAACCTGGGATTAAAAGTGGTAGCAGAAGGTGTTGATAATAAAAAAATACTGGATAAATTATATGGACTTGGTTGCGAAATGGTTCAGGGTTATTTATTTAGTCCAGCTGTGTCTGAAGATGAGTTTGTCGTGTATCTTGAAAAATTTTATCACAACGGCATAAATAAATTACAATCTAAAGTGTGAAGTCAAAAATTTATTGCATCGTATTGATTGATTATGTTTTTAATACTAACGGTTATTCCATTGGGTATGCACGCCGCGATTGAACCGGTATTCGATAACCAACCTGAATGAAGGCAATATTTTTTATGGCACGGTGAATTTAAAAATCGAATTTTATTATCTTTTACTTGTATTTTAGTATCGCCAATTCTACCTGAAAACGTATAAATTTTATTTTCATGCAAGGAAATTTTTTGTTTTGGTAAGTTTGTAATTGTTACTTGCGCATAGTGATCTGAAGATGAATCTTTGTTAAACGACCAATATTTCGAATAAACCAATGCTAATAATATTAGCATTAAAAATATTACAATCGAATCGCTTCGTGTCATTGTTATTCTACAAGTATTATAAAGGTTTACTAATTAAAATATTTTGGGGTTTTTCTATAAAGTGAATGCGCTTTTGCATAGCCGGGTTCATATGAACGTCACCCTTTGCATCAACTAATAAAACGTATTTGATTCCCATCGATTGTGCAATTTCATGCCACTTTTCAGGCCCTGCGACAAACAGAGCAGTTGCTGCTGCATCGGCTAAGGCAGCATTTGGATGAATCACAGTGACCGACATTGATTTGGTGGCAGGATAACCGGTGCGGGGATCAATAATGTGATGGTAGCGCACACCTTTATAAATAAAAAATCGCTCGTAATCGCCTGAGGTAAAAATACTTTCATTTGCTTGTAAATCCACTCCGGCTAAAATGCTGTCTTTCTTTCGTGGGTGGCGAATACCAATGTGCCAGGGTCGATCACCGTGTTGCCCAATCACTTTTATATCACCACCAGCATTGATCATGGCATTGTGAATATTGAAATTGCTTAGATTACTAATTGCCATATCAACGGCAAGACCTTTTGCCATTGCACCAAAATCAAAAAAAGTGGCTGGATTGCTACTTTTAACTCGGACACCCTTTATTTGAATATCATTCATTGATGGCATTTGCGTTAACATGGCTTTAATTTTATTGGCTGGTGGTGGCTCGGTTATCGTTGATTCAGTGGTATTGAATCCCCACAGTTCGGTAAAGTGTCCCATCGCAGGATTAAACAAGCCATGACTTAGTTTGGCATATTTTTTTCCATCGATAAGTAAATTATAAATGGATGGATTATATGAAAACCATTCTGTGGTAGTGATTATCTTGTTGGCTCGTGCCATGGCCATATCACCCCAGGGCTGCCAGGCTTTATGCAGATGTTTAAAATCGTCACTGATGGTTTGCAATGCAGCTGTCGCTTTCATGTTGTTATCACCATAAAAAGTAATATCAACAATGGTGCCAAAAATAAATTGACTGTCTTTT
>CAYOHQ010000171.1:0-7395 GCA_964403805.1 uncultured Thioalkalispiraceae bacterium
CTACCAGCAGCGGCATTACGTGGGTTTACAAATAGTTTTTTATCCTCTTTCAATTGTTGTTGATTTAAGCTTTCAAATCCTTTCTTGGTTAAAATAACTTCACCGCGAACTTCCAGAATTTTTGGATAATTTTTTCCAATGAGTTTTAATGGTATACAGGAAATAGTACGAACATTTTGAGTTACATCCTCACCACTAATGCCATCACCGCGAGTTAATGCCTGAGTTAATAAACCGTTTTCATATAAAATGCTTATAGCAAGACCATCAAGCTTTGGTTCAGCAGAATAGTTAAGCGTATCCACTTCAAGTCTTTTTCTTGCTCGTTCATCAAATTCAATTATTTCATCATCCGAAAAAGCATTGCTTAGCGAAAGCATTGGAAGCTTATGGTTTACTGTTTCAAATTGTTTTGAAGGTGCGCCACCAACACGCTGGGTGGGTGAATCGTCTGTAATTAATTCTGGATGCTGAGTTTCAATTTCCTGAAGTTCGCGAATCAGTCGATCATATTCAGCATCAGGAATATCCGGATTATCATTAACATAGTAACTAACATTATGCTGCAATATACTTTCTCGTAACTTAGCACAGTGCTTTTGAATTTTTAATGGAGCTGATACAGACATAAATTAATGTTACGCAGAAGTTTTTAACATTTTATTTTTAAATTGAAATGCTTCAATTTTTTCTACAATATGGCTAATAGTCTGTTGTGTTAGCACGCTGCGGGTTTCATCACACAATTCACCATTAAGACGTTGTGCAATATCTTTTGCATGTATAACAATACCATCAAACGCTTTCATTTCAGAATCTGGACCGGGTAACATTAAAATTAGGGTAATGGCTTTAGTATCAAAATTATTAAAATCCGAATCAAACGTTCCCGGCTCAAACGAATTAACAATACTTGCTATCGGTCGCTTATCTTTTAAGTTTGTATCAGAAAATTTCTCATAAATATTTCTATCGTTATATTCAAATCCATTTGATTCACACACATCATTGATATCTGCGCCGCTAAAATACTGTTCACCACGAGAAATTATAAAAAATACAATTACCAACTCTTCTCCAGACACCACCGAAACTTCTTCGGTTAGATCAATAATTTCTTGTTCTTTTGCAGTCAATACATCTTTTGATTCAGTTGTAGAACCATGATGTGCATCAAAACCTTCCATATGATCAATGTGTTCCAGAATCTCGGAATCATCACTAATTTCAGGTTCTCGAGAAAACTCACTGGAATATTCGTTTTCAGTTTGTTTAATTCTGGAAAATATTTTTTTTAGCGGCAGGTTTTTAATAAAAAAACGAATTTTTTTGTTTGAATCAAAAACGTAAATGCCTAACAGTACTGTAATTCCAACAACTATTAAGCTAATTCGGAAAGTATCCATTAAAAATGTTCCATAAAAAAAACTGTGTTTACACAATATCTAATTAATTGATTGCGTATATTTTTTATCCCGATTAGACAGCAGCAAGTTTAACTGCTTCCTGCATATCAACTGCGACCAAGTGAGAAACACCGGGTTCGTTCATGGTAACGCCGGTTAAGTGTTCTGCAATTTCCATTGTTATTTTATTATGCGTAATAAAGATAAACTGTGTTTTATCCGACATTGCACGAATTAAATCACAATAACGGCTTACGTTAGCATCATCCAAAGGTGCGTCAACTTCGTCGAGCATGCAAAAAGGTGCAGGATTAAGCTGGAATATCGAATAGACCAGTGCTACAGCGGTTAGTGCTTTTTCACCACCCGATAATAAATGAATAGTACTGTTTTTCTTACCCGGTGGACGAGCCATAACAGTAACACCCGCCGTTAACAAATCTTCACCGACCAATTCAAGATAAGCATGACCACCGCCAAATAATTTTGGGAAAAATTTCTGTAAACCGGCATTAACTTTATCGTAAGTTTCTTTAAATCGAGTTCGTGTTTCCTTATCAATTTTTCGAATTGCGCCTTCAAGTGTTTCCAGTGCGGTAACTAAATCGCCAGCTTGTTTATCGAGGTATTCTTTACGTTCAGACTGTGTTTGAAATTCATCGATAGCAGCCAGGTTTATTGGACCCAGACGATTTATTTTACGGTCTAATGCTTGTACATCTTGTTCCCATGCATCAAGAGTCGCCTGTTCGGGCATTTCATTTAACAAGACTTTTAATTCGAAGCCCGACTCAGTGATTTGTTCATCGAATGTTTCCAAGCGAACTTTTGCTTCTTGCCAGTGGATCCTGACACTTTCTAATTCTGATCGAATAACCTGAACAGTTTCTTCAGATTCATGACGTTGTTTTTCCAGTTCACGCATATCGTGATCCAGCGCTTCAACCTTAGCTCGAATTTCAGTTAATTCGTTTTCGACGATATTGCGTTTTTCTAATAACTGCTCAAGTTCTACTGCCATTTTATCAATCGGTTCAACACATTGAGTTAATGCAGTATCAAGTTCTGCTCGGCGTTGTGATAACTGCTCTAACTGTGTTGTCATCCGCTCAAATGCATTTTGTGTAGACGTTAACTCGGTTCGAACCGTTTCAAATCGAATTTTTAACTCCGACGCCGCTTCGCGATCTGTTTTGGCTGTTTGACGAATAACTTCAAGCTCAGAATTTATTTCATCACGCTTCTGAAGCTCGGTCGCGCGTTGTTGTTCAATGACTGAAATTTCATCCAGCGCTTCTTGTAATTTTAATCTTGAGTTTGAAATACTTTTATTATCTTTCTCAATATAGGCTTTGACTTCTTGTGCATCGGCCACTAATTTTTCATGCCGAGCTTTAACCTGATCACTGCGCTCTGTTAAAGACTTTGATTCTGCCTGAAATTCTGCTAATTCACGACTCAGTTGATTTAATTGAGCTTGGTCATTCTCACGCTCAGATTCCAGGTTTGATAGATTATCTGTTTTAGCAGCATGAGATTCTTCAAATTCATTAATTTGAGAAGTTAGTAGGCTCGACGATTCATTTAATTGCTTAATTTCCTGCTCACGTTGTAATACCCCAGCTTGAGCGTCATCATCACGGACTACTTTTAACCAGTTGAGCCCCATCCAGATACCGTCTTTAGTAATAACGGATTCATTGGAATTTAACTCTGTTCGTTTTTGTAATGCCTGTTCTAAAGTATCGGAGCAATAAACATTGGCAATCAATTCATGAATCGACCAGGATGACGTCACTTTAGATGCAAGTAATTCTGACGCTGTTGAATTGTTGTCGGAATCGGACTCAACAACAGTTTTATCGATTAGCGTAATACTACCCTTGGTTAAATCAGTTAGTGAATCAGTTATTGAATTAATTTCATCAACACACACTGCTTGTAAATTTTGTCCCAACACACATTCCAATGCACGTTCCCAGCCTTGTGCAACATCCATTTGTTCTGCTAAACGTGACACTTCATTTAATTGATTAGACTCCAACCAATTACTAACAGCGCCTGATTGTTTACCTAAAGCAGCTTGTTGTAAGGCTTCAAGCGATGCTTTGCGTCCAAGGGTATTTTGTAATTCACTTCGCTTAGTATTTAATTCATCATTAATTAATAAAATCGAATCGCGTATCGAGCTAATATTATCGAGCTTTTGATCCAGACGTTCTTTGTTTTCTGATAATTTTGCCTCAACTGTAGCTGCATTGGTTTGAGAAGTTGTTATTTGCTCAGCTAAAGAATCGGGTGAGTGCTCATTTAATTCAGATTTAATTGTTTCAAGTCGTTTTGACTGTTGAATAGTTTGTTGTTCTAAATGTTGAATTCGTGTTCGTTCAACTTCGACATTTTTAGCTGGGTCAGCTGCTTTTAAATTTAATTCATCCCAACTAACTTGCCACTCTTTCATTGCCTGTTCAGAGCTTGTTAAAGCTGTAGTCGACGCCAGTTCTTTTTCTTGTGCAGACTGAAGGCTTGGTTCCAATTCAATTTTTAAAGCGTCCAGTTTCTCTATTTTTGCTTTATCCGTGGATAGATGTGTTTGAGCTTCTTTCCAGCTATCTTCCAATTGCGTGATATCTTGTTGTAGTTGTTGTCGACGTTCTTTGGCGTGCTGAATTGATTGTTCCAAACGGCCAATATCACCACCGACGCCATAGAAACGACTTTGCACTTCATTAAATTTATCCGTTGCTTCAATGTGTTGCTCGCGGTGTTTTTCGATACTCGCTTCAATTTCACGTTGTTTCGCGATAGCAGCTTCTAATGCAATTTCTTTATCGTTAATTTCTTTTTCAGTATCTGCAGAAGCATCATGTAATGATTTCCAGTGTAATGCCAATAGTTGCGCTTTTAAAATTCGTTCTTGTTCTTTTAACGTTTTATATTTTTCTGCCGTTTTAGCTTGTCGATCTAAATGAACTATTTGTTTTTGTAGTTCATCACGTAAATCACTTAGACGTTCAAGATTTTCTCTGGTGTGTTTAATTCGATTCTCAGTCTCACGACGACGTTCTTTATAACGTGAGATTCCAGCAGCTTCTTCTATAAAAACACGGAGTTCTTCTGGCTTTGCTTCAATAATTCTGGATATAGTGCCTTGTTCTATAATGGCATAACTTCGCGGTCCTAAACCGGTTCCGAGGAAAATATCAGTAATATCCCGGCGTCGACATCGTGCATTATTGAGATAATAAATTGACTGGCCATCGCGTGAAACCGTTCGTTTTATTGAGATTTCAGTATACTGAGCATACTCGCCACCTAAACGTCCCTCATCATTGTCAAATATCAGTTCAACCATGGCCTGACCTACTGGCTTACGTGAGGTTGAACCATTAAATATGACATCTGTGATGGACTCACCACGTAGGTGTTTAGCGGATGATTCCCCCATCACCCATCGTACAGCATCAATAACATTGGATTTGCCACACCCGTTTGGACCAACAACACCTATTAAATTACTGGGCATTAGAATGGTGGTTGGATCGACAAATGACTTAAAACCGGATAATTTTATTTTACGTAATCTCATAGGGCTATACGATACAAGATCGGGGTCTAGTGATACAAGATTGACTTTGAATTAAATCGCTAATTCTTTAAATTATTTTCATTATTTGCCTGATAATTCAAATTTGAATGTTAAGAATTATTTAAATTTAGAGCTATGGTTAATAGAATTGCTTTGAAATTTGTGTCTTAATCTATTATGAACTTTAACTAACAAGTGCAACTAACTGAAAATTATATGATTTAGTTGTTAAAAATAAACGACGACAGTATAAGGGTTTAAAATTATTTCTATCTGATTGAAAACCGATTTTGACCATCATAATTAACTTGTCAGATGAAAGTCGAATCGGTATCTTTGCGGTCATGTCGACACAAGCTAATCAAGACCTTGAAACATTTAATAATCCTAATCCTGAACGGGATTATACCATTCAAATCGAACTGCCAGAATTTACCTGTTTGTGCCCCAAAACGGGCCAACCTGATTTCGCGACGATATATATTGAGTACATACCAGATAAATCTTGCCTGGAATTAAAATCTCTTAAACTCTATATCTGGTCCTACCGTGATACTGGTGCATTCCATGAAGCCGTGACCAATAGCATGCTTAACGACTTTGTCATTGCCTGCGCGCCTCGATTTATGCGGGTCCGAGCAGATTTTAATGTTCGCGGTGGTGTTTATACTAATGTTATTGCCGAGCATCAAAAAGATGGTTGGCAGCCAAAAGAAAAAGTTGAATTAAGTTAAAATACATTTAGTTATATTAGTTTTCCAAATGTAATGGTTTAATCAGGACGTTAACCTATCCATAAGCAAAATAAACAACTCTTTCTTGGGATTGACTTTGGAACATCAGGCTGCCGTGCCATCGTTATTAATCCGCAAAAACAAATAATAGCAAATGCAATAATTTCCTATCCGCATCAAGCAATGTTACCTAAACCAGAACACCCTGAACAACACGAGCAGGATCCACAGTTATGGTGGAACAGTTTCAAAGAATTAATAAGCCAATTACAATCAAAAGTTGATTTAACAACCATCCAGCGACTGGCATTGGATGCCACCTCGGGTACTATTTTATTAGCCCATAACGATGGGAAACCGATGAGCCCGGCACTAATGTACAACGATGCCCGGGCAGAACTCGAAGCAACGGAAATACGAAAATTAGAACCGGATAATGCGGCATTACACAGTTCCAGCTCTGGTATTGCAAAAATGCTCTGGTTAAAACAACATTATCAACCGACTAAAACCGATAAATACCTGCATCAGGCTGATTGGATAATTGGACAGCTGACCGGTAACTATGCCATCACCGATTATAACAATGCATTAAAATCAGGAATCAATCTTAAAACCAAACAATGGCCTGACTGGATTGCACAATTAGAAATCCAACGGCAGCAACTACCTGACATTACAGAACCGGGATCAACTGTTGCAATCATTAAAACCGAACTTGCTATCGAACTGGGGTTTTCAAAACAACTTACAATTGTTTCCGGCTGCACCGATAGCACGGCTGCAGTGATTGCTACCGGAGCAAATAAAATAGGTGAGGCTATTAGTTCCTTAGGATCCACCCTGGTGGTTAAAATAGTTAGTGATATAGCCATCTCGAATTCCGAATTTGGAATTTACAGCCAACCCTATAATGGTAATTATTTAGTAGGTGGCGGTTCGAACTCTGGAGGTGCAGTGCTAAAACATTTTTTTAGTCCAAAACAAATGCGACAACTAAGTCAATCAATTAATCTTTCGCAATCTACCGGATTAAATTATTACCCTTTATTACGCGACGGTGAACGATTTCCATTTAATGATGCAAATTACCCGGCACGTTTATTACCTCGCCCGGAAGATGATGTTGAATTTTTTAAAGCCATGTTGGAAGGCATTACTGAAATTGAATATCAATGTTACCAGCGCTTAAAAGATATGGGCTGCCCCGAAGTGACTAAAATTTTCACTATGGGGGGTGGAAGTCAAAATACAGTATGGACTCAAATGCGCCAGACTCGTTTGCAAGTCCCGATTATCACACCGGATAATACTGAAGCTGCCTATGGTGCTGCCTTAATTGCGCACCAAGATACAAATTCATAAATACAAAATTACCGATTGAATCATTTCAGCATGACTTAAAATTTGTTATACTCAAACTTCATAAAACAACAGGTTTAATGCATGACCAATCCAATTAAAGGGGCGCAGTATTTTTTACGCGGTCTTGGCTTACTTAATCAATCCGGAATTCGACGTTATGTTATTATTCCTTTTTTATTAAATATTTCTATATTCACTGTATTAATGTATGTCGCAGCAGGTTATTTTAATGATTTTTTAGATTGGAGCATTTCTTTTCTACCCGAAGCATTAAACTGGTTAATCTGGATTTTATGGCCAC
>CAYOHQ010000172.1:0-7372 GCA_964403805.1 uncultured Thioalkalispiraceae bacterium
TTAATCATGCGCCAGCCACTGCTAGGCCACGATATAAAGCCGGCCTTATTCGACCGACTTCTTTAACTCTAACTACCCAGGTTCCAATGATTGATGCAATTATTGAGACAGCACCTAAAGCCAAAGGAAATAACACCGCTTCAGTTGCTACAGTTGTACCTGCAAAAACAAAACCACTCAGAATCATTGTTGCAATAATTGTTACTGCATAGGTTTCAAATAAATCAGCCGCCATACCAGCGCAATCACCCACGTTATCTCCCACGTTATCAGCAATAACGGCAGGATTTCGTGGATCATCCTCGGGAATACCTGCTTCAACTTTACCAACTAAATCAGCACCAACATCGGCACCCTTGGTAAAGATTCCACCACCTAATCGTGCGAAGATTGAAATTAATGAGCCGCCAAAAGCAAGACCAATTAGCGGATTCATATCAACTGCTGCACCGGCGGCAGTGATTGTTGTTAGGTAGTAATAGAATGCTGTTACACCTAATAGGGCTAAACCAACAACTAATAAGCCTGTAATGGTTCCCCCAAGGAAGGCTACTTGTAATGCAGGATTAACACCTTTCCGTGCCGCCTCTGCCGTACGAGCATTAGAACGAACAGAAATATACATTCCTATGTATCCTGTTGCTCCAGATAATACTGCACCTATCGCAAAACCAATTGCAGACAGTGGTGTTAAGAATATAAAAATTGCAACAAATAAAATAACACCAACTAGACCAATAGTCATGTATTGGCGTTTTAAATAAGCTGCTGCACCTTCTTGAACAGCTCCGGAAATGCGAATCATATCCTCATTTCCTTCAGGTAATTTTAAAATTCTAAAAATTGAAAATACGCCATAAGCGATTGCGATTATTGCTGCAGCTAAGGCTAGTAGTATTGGTGTTGACATAACAGTCCTCTCCATCTAATCCATTATTGTTATATTATGTTTCCCTAATATTCTATTAGAGTAAACAATGTAATCCTAAACGGAATTAGGTCACAGTGCTTATTGTGTTTATTTATCAGGGTATGCTTTTGCTTGATGATAACGGAAATTGTCACTGAATAAAAATAAAACAATGCTATTAAATATTAGAATTTAATAATGTATTTGTATAGATCTGGTTTAATTCTAAACAATAATAACCAAGTTTAGTTGTCACGTATTAATTTATTTTTATTTCCCTTTAACTCTTTTTCTTTTACCGCATTCCACGCATTGTCCATCTCTGTTAATGATGCTTGTTGCAAACCACCGTTGGATAATAACAACTGTTCAACTTTTCGAAATCGATTTTCAAATTTTTTATTAGCTTTACGCAATGCCGCTTCAGAATCAACACCTGCATGCCTGGCTAAATTAACACAAGCAAAAAATAAATCGCCAACTTCTTCTTCAACATGATTGGTTATATTTTGGTTTGCATTACTAATCTCAACTTCAACTTCTTTTAATTCCTCATAACATTTTTCAATAACACCTGTAATTTCTGGCCAGTCAAAACCAACACTGGAAACCCGACGTTGAATTTTTTGAGCAGCCGATAACGAAGGTAATGCAGAATTTAAATTATCAAGAATACTATCTACTGCATTTTTGTTATTACGTGACGATTGTTTACGTTCCAGAGCTTTTAATTCATCCCATACTCGTGATTGTTTCTCTACTGCATCGGGATCAGATAAATCAATTTCATTGTCATTACTATTTTGATTAAAAACATGAGGATGGCGCCGTGTTAATTTATCACAAATAGCATCCACCACATCATTAAAACTAAACTGATTTTGTTCCTGTGCAATTTGTGAATAAAAAACAATTTGAAAAAGTAAGTCACCTAATTCATCGGGTAGATCATCTAATCGGTTTTGCTCGATCACCTCAGCAACCTCATATGCCTCTTCCAAAGTATGCGGAACAATGGTTTTATAGGTTTGTTTTATATCCCAGGGACAACCTGAATCTGGATCACGAAGGCGTGACATGATATCGAGTAATTTTTTCATTTTGAAATTCACACTATAATTTGAAAAAATGATAGTAGCAGAAATAATAGATATTGAGGTATGCCTTTTCGGAAAATAATATTATGGCAAGTAATTTTTTGGTAAAATGGTTTCCAGAGCATCACTAAATAATGGCCCAGCTTCAGAGAACACATCGTCAATGACACTTTCATTAAGTCCACTAATCTTCCAGGCATAATCTGAGATAACCTGAATACCACCCTGTTGTTCAATTTCCTGTTCGGCCATACCAGTAATACAATTAGCAATGTGTATCATGCAAACATCCAGAATCGAATCTTCTGCAAGTGCAGGATTGTGATGAAATGCGACACTGTCAATGAGTGAATCTGGCATTCGCCATTCTCTTAGTAATTCGCCACCCACTTCGGCATGATCAAATTCAAGAATTCTTTTTTCAACATCAAAATCTAGCTCACCCGTTTCTCGAACTGTATTAATAATAAGTTCAGCTTTGTCGGTTAGCTTATGACAAATAATTAATTTGCCAATATCATGCAATAGTCCTGCGACAAACAAACGTTCACTGTGTAATACATTACACCGCTTAGCCAGAATTTGAGCAATTACACCACAGTAAACACTATGTCGCCAAAAATAGGCCATATTTAACAAGTCACTTGGAATTTTTGAAAAAGCTTCAATAGCCGATGCAGCCAATACCAAACCGCGTAATTCACGCAGGCCGATTATAGTAACCGCTCTTGTCACAGTTTCTATTCTTGATGAAAAGCCATAATACGAACTATTTACAATTTTCAGTAATCGAGCTGTTAAACTGGTATCTCGGGAAATAACTTTACCTAAATCAGTCGCTGTGGTGTTTGGATCCTCCAACATCTCGGTAACCCGCAGGCACACTTCAGGCAAAGACACCAGGCGCACAACACCGGTTACTAACTCTTTAGGATCCATACAAATAAATTCTCAATTAAAGCCTATTTTTATTGGGTAAATATGATTATGCGAATGCTAATAATTTTTGTAGATTCACAATCTATTTAACGACTGTTAATGATTTAGCTTTAATATTATGAGATTAGTATCTTTTTGATTTTATTGTAATAAATTGACAAGGCTGAATTTATATCGCAACGGGGTAGTCAAAACTAAAACTTTAGTAGGTTAATTATAAATTTGCATCATCTTTTCGTTGCTGTAAACCTTGATGCGCGCTAGCACGAACATCCGGATCTGAATCCTTACTCAATAAATTTAATGTTTCAAGATTGGCATTTAAATTTTTTGCGACTTCAAAACGAATATTTGCATTTGAATCATGAGCTAGTAGATAGAGAATCTTTGACGGAATATATTCAAACCGCGCCACTACACTGCGAACCGCGACATTTTTATCGCGAGCTAAAATCAAAAATGTCTTTTCTGTGGTATTTAAATTCGTCGCAACCGTTAAACGAACTTGAACCTCATTATCGTGAGCAAGCGTGTTTAAAGTAGCTTCGCTTGATTTTCGATTACTGGCAACTAATTTTCGAACTTCTGTATTACTGTGTTTTGCCAGTACTTCCAGTTCACTAACTGGTGTTGATGATAAACGAGCTTGTCGTTTAATATCATCAAGGGTATTTGCAAAACCAAAAGATGAAATTAAAAAGATATAAATTAATAAAGTAAGCTGTCTTTTTGTGCTTTTCATCTTTTACAAATGTCGTTATGGCGTTACGGTAATACTTCAGAGATTATACTTTTTAATAATTTCTCAACTGATTTTAAAGCAGCATTTGATTTTTTATTTTTACCGTATGTTGGTCGACGATAAGTAACATAAACAACTTTTTTATCTGTTGATAACTGATACACGTAAATAATATAAGGACAAAACATAAAGTTTTTTGGATCGGCTTCCATTGTTGCGCGTGAGATTGTTGCAGAACAGAATTCAAATGCTTCAGCATGTTTGTATATTTCTGTTGTTGCTCCAACATCCTTAGCTGTTCTTATCAACATATCGCCAGTATGGGCTACAGTATTAATTTTAATTCCAGTACCGGTTATCGCTAATTCAATATCATCGCGAACATCGGCATAAAAACCTTTAATTTTATATTCTACAAAGGTATCTGTTTCAGTGATTTTAACATTATCAGATTCACCTGCATGAACGATATTTATAAGCGATGCCGACCCCGTCAGGATTGCTAATAGACTTGATAGCATTACCATTGTTTTCCGAAACATAAGCTCAAACTCCATTAATTACGTATTTAACATTTAGATTAAAGTTTATCACAGGCATTAATTAGAAAACTATTAATTTAGTGTTCTACACTACAAATAAGTTCATAAAAATGAGAAATTGTTTAATCTCGACGAAGTTTTTCAGAAGCACTTATTGGTGTCGGGTATTTCATAACAATATAGTAAGAAGAAAAAATGAATGTAATTAGAGTAGCTAACTGTATTACATAGGATGCTTTTGCAGAAATATAACCAGACTGCAAAGCAATTATTGTAATTAATAATGAAAACTCACTAATCTGCCCCAATCGAAAACCGGCTTCTTTCGCGGTTCTTGGTCGTTCAGCCACTTTGCGTAGTAACCAACGAAAAATTAACGGCTTAAATAATAATACAAATAGTGCAAGACTGGCAGCAGGAATAATAACAAGACCAATCATCGATAGATCAAAACCGGCACCCAGTGAAAAGAAAAACATCACTAAAAAAAAGTCACGCAATGGCCGTAAACTTTCTGCAATATAAACTGCAATCGGTCGTCTCGCCATTGCTATGCCTGCAACAAAAGCCCCAATCTCAACCGACAAGCCAACATACTCTGCCAACTCAGCTATTCCTAAACACCATCCTAATGCAACTAGAAAAATATACTCACGAATAGTGTCAAACCTGGCAATTAACGGTAGTAGTAAATAGCGTTCCACTATAAAAACAAACAAAATAACAGCCGGTATTGTTATAGCAAGTATTCCGAATTGTAATAGTAAATCATTCCCTTTCGATGCCCCATGAAAGATAATAAGAATGAAAATTGCGATTAAATCCTGAATTAACAAAACACTGATAATAATTTCACCAAGATGCCGATGATGCAATACGGTCGTAGGTAACAATTTAAGACCCAAAATAGTACTGGAGAACATCATTGTAGCTCCGATAACTACGGCTTCAATAAAATCAAACTCAAACGATAAGGCTATAACAAACCCAATACACGCGAATAATAAACTACTTAAAATCGTAGTAATCATTGCTTTGGAAAACATATTCGATAAACTATGTGGATCGAGATCCAATCCTAATAGAAACAATAAGAAAATAATTCCGACACTGGCAATATCTTCGATGATTTTTGGTTCAGGGACCAGAGCCAGTCCCCAGGGACCAATTAATACGCCTAAAAAAATATAAGCAATAATTAATGATTGCCGAGCATAAAGTGCTAACGATGCTAGAATTGCAGCACCGGTAAAAATTAAAAATATTGCATGAACTAATGATTCGGAATCCATTCTTATAGCATAGCTAAATTCTTTAGGAATTTAACTATACTATAAAGAAAAGAAGATTAAGATATTTAAAAAATTTTGATTAATCTGACCATATTGAACAATATTAGTACCGTTGCATTATTAAGCTGGCATTAGTACCACCAAAACCAAAACTATTCGACATCACCCGATCCAGCGTAATGTTTTCTTTTAACTCACGCACAATCGGAAATCCTTCAGCGGCAGGATCAAGATTAGTAATATTGGCTGAGGCACTAATAAAATTACCTTCCATCATCAACAATGAATAAATTGCTTCATTAACACCCGCTGCTCCTAGAGCATGCCCGGTTAATGATTTTGTAGAATTAATAAAGGGTATACTATCACCAAATACTTCTTTAATCGCTTCTAGCTCACGCATGTCACCTACCGGCGTACTAGTACCATGGGTATTAATATAATCTATTTTCTGTCCATCAGTTGTCGCCATTGCCTGCTGCATACAACGAACCGCACCCTCACCAGAAGGCGCAACCATGTCAACACCATCTGATGTTGCACCGTAACCAGTAATTTCTGCATAAATTTTTGCACCACGTGCTTTTGCATGCTCTAATTCTTCAACAACTAAAAGTCCGCCACCACCTGATATAACAAACCCATCACGATCAGCATCGAAAGTTCGTGATGCTGTTTCGGGTGTTTCATTATATTTAGAAGAACATGCACCCATTGCATCGAACAATATGGTGAGTGTCCAGTGTAATTCTTCACCACCACCAGCAAACACTATATCCTGTTTACCTAATTGAATTAATTCTGCAGCATGACCAATACAGTGAGCACTGGTAGAACATGCAGACGTAATTGAATAATTAACGCCTTTAATTTTAAATGGCGTTGCTAAACATGCCGAGTTAGTGCTCGACATGGTTTTAGTAACGCGATAAGGCCCAACACGTTTAATGCCACGCTCTCTTAATATATCTGCAGCTTCAACGATACTTGAAGTTGATGGTCCACCCGACCCCACCACCAAACCAGTACGAATATTTGAAACATCACTGTCTTCTAATCCAGCATCTGCAATTGCTTGTTGCATTGCAATATAATTGTATGCTGCACTGTCCCCCATAAATCGTCTGATTTTACGATCAATTAGTGCTTCGGTATCAATATTTATCCCACCATGAATATGGGTTCGCATACCTAGATCAGCATATTCCTGATGAAAATGAATTCCAGATTTACCTTGTCGTAGCGATTCAGCAACTTCAGTTTTGTTATTACCAATACTAGAAACAATCCCTAAGCCTGTAATTACAACTCGTTTAGTAGACATTGTTAAGCTCCTTCCTCATCTTTAGCAAATAAACCAACTCTAAGATCATTTGCTGCATATATATCTTCACCATCAACACTCATTACTGCATCGGCGATACCCATGTATAATCGCCTCATAATTGTTCTTTTAATATGGACATGATACGTCACCAGTTTTTTATCTGGTGTCACTTGCCCAGTAAATTTAACTTCTTTAGATCCCAATGCACGGCCCTGTCCGGGACCACCTAACCAACCTAAATAAAAACCCAATAACTGCCACATTGCATCTAAACCTAAACAACCAGGCATGACTGGATCGCCCTCAAAATGACATTCAAAAAACCATAAGTCTTTCGATATATCCAGTTCTGCTATGATTTCACCTTTACCATATTTACCCCCTTCAGTACTAATGTGGGGAATACGATCAAACATAAGCATTGGCGGTAATGGTAATTGTGCATTTCCTGGGCCAAAAAGTTCACAATGACCACATTTGATAATATCTTCCTTCGAAAAACTATTTTTATTTTGCATTAAAA
>CAYOHQ010000173.1:0-7302 GCA_964403805.1 uncultured Thioalkalispiraceae bacterium
TCTTTCGCCATTTTCATCAATCAACAACCCGAACCATGCTGATGGCCGGGTTTGTCCCCAAACGGGTTAATTACGTTGTCGTAACATTTTGTTAATGGCTTTTTTTTTGAATCGAATCCATAAAATTTTACCCGGTTGTTTTACAGTTTCCTGCCCTTTGGTTCTATTTTTAGTAATTGTTTTTTTAGGCATTTTACGATATCGAAATTGCTGTACGAATTGAGGAGCAATACGATACACATCGTCCAATTCAAGTAATTCTGCTACCGCGCTACGCCCGGTTATTTTAACCAAAACTTTTGCCAGCCCTAATTTTATTGCTTCCTTACGCTCTTTTCTATCCTGACTAAACACAGGTATTTCAATATCATATAGATTTTTAACTACTTCAGCGGAACTCGATAGTGAAGAAAAAAATAAAATACCTGCCAAAACAAACAGAAACGTGTTTTTATGAATTGTTACTAATGCCATACTAATCCTTAATTTCAGAATAATGCCATGCTAACAGAAAACCTTGCAAAAGAAGAACTTCAGCAATAACGAGCTTAATTATTTGTAAAATTGTTGCCAAAATAGTATTTAAAATTATTCATTTAGTGAGACTATCGGTATAATAGTAGAATAATAGTTTCTAGCACATTATACACAATGCTGTTTCGCAAAATAACGTAAAACTGCTCGTATCAGGAGAAAACGTGTCTCAAGGTAAATCATCAACAGATAGTTCAAGTAACACCAACCTCAGCTATCGCGATGCCGGTGTCGATATTGATACTGGAAATGAATTAATTGAACAAATTAAACCACTTGTCGCAAAAACGAAACGACCCGGAGTGTTATCGGGTTTGGGCGGCTTTGGGGCAATGTTTGAGATACCCTCAAACTACAAGGAACCAGTCTTAGTCTCTGGTACGGATGGCGTAGGTACAAAACTGAAGCTTGCAATTGACAGTGGCGTTCACGATTCCATTGGTATTGACCTAGTTGCCATGTGTGCCAATGATTTAATTGTTCAAGGTGCTGAGCCCCTGTTTTTCCTTGATTACTACGCAACCGGAAAACTATCACTCGATATAGCCACGAATGTCATTAAGGGAATAGCTGAAGGCTGTATTCAGGCTGGTGCTGCATTGATTGGCGGAGAAACAGCTGAAATGCCCGGCATGTATCAAGGCAATGACTATGATCTTGCCGGTTTCTGTGTCGGTGTTGTTGAAAAAAGTAAAATTATTGATGGTAGTATCGTTAAAGCGGGTGACACCATTATTGGCTTATCATCAAACGGACCGCATTCGAATGGCTACTCTCTGGTGCGTAAGGTACTCGAGGTGAGTAAATCTTCGCTTGACGATGAGCTTGATGGCAAACCTCTTAGTTTTCATACCATGTTACCAACCCGAATCTATGTCAAATCATTATTAGAATTGTTTACAAAAGTCGATGTTCATGCGATCGCCCATATAACCGGTGGTGGCTTACTTGAAAATATCCCACGCGTTATGCCGAATAACACCCTGGCTAAAATAGCGGAATCAAGCTGGACAAAGCCGGTAATATTTGACTGGTTACAGGATAAAGGCAATATCACTTCAAATGAAATGCATCGAACATTTAACTGCGGTATCGGCATGGTGTTAATAATTGATCCTAAAGACGTAGACTCAACATTGCAATCACTAAACAACTCTGGTGAAACAGCACAGATTATCGGTTCAATTGAACAAAGTAATGATCAATCGCCAATGGTAACTATTAATTAATGTCTTTGAGTTTAGCGGTATTAATTTCAGGTAATGGCTCTAACCTGCAAGCGATTATTGATGCAATTACTACTGGCGAAATTGACGCAAGCATAAAAGTCGTTATTAGTGATCGCATGGATGCGAAAGGTCTTGATCGAGCACGTAACGCCAACATTACAACCTCCTATATCGAGCCTGCAATATACCAGACGCGTGAACAGTTTGATGAAGCAATTACATTAATATTACACGAACACCAAATTTCGCTAGTCGTACTAGCCGGGTTTATGCGTATCCTCAGTGATAAATTTGTTACGCAGCATCTTGGTAGATTAATTAACATTCACCCATCACTACTTCCAAAATACAAAGGCTTAGACACACATCAACGCGTTATAGATGCTGGTGAAACAGAACACGGTGCCAGTGTTCATTTTGTTACACCTAAACTCGACGATGGTCCAGTAATAGTACAATCGAGTGTAGCCGTTTTAAAATCAGACGACAGCGAACAGCTAAAACAAAAAATCCATAAAATTGAGCATATAATTTATCCAAAAGCCATCGACTGGATTAGTAAAGGCCAAATAGAATTAAAAGATCAAAAAGTTTATTTTGATGGAGCTGTGATGAACGCAGAAAAACGTCACTATAAAGTGAATTTAGATTAGGGTTTTTCTAAGCTTAGTTGAACTAATTACATTAATATTGCTCAAATACTTATAAATTTATAATAACCGGATATCGTATTTTTAATGGCATCGAATTTAAAATTATTACAATTTACTATTATTACTCTCTTTAGTTTTTTAATATTTCCTGTGTCCGGTAATAGTGCAAACTTATTATACGATGGTTTTACTGCCAGTTATGATGTCAGTAAGGACGGTTTTTATCTGGGTGTTTCTGAACGCCAACTAACTAAAAAATCAAAAACGCAATATACCTACCGATCACTAACTTATGCAAAAGGCGTAGTCAGTTGGTTTTTTAAAGACAAGATAACTGAATTAAGTCAATTTACGATATTAAAGAAAAAAATTATTCCGAATCAATATGAGTATAAAAACACAAATAATAAACGAAAAGATAATTTTATTATTACTTTTGACAATAAAAATAATACCGCTACACGTTCGATAGATAATTTAAAACAGAAAATAGCAGATAATAAACAGGATTTAATGAGCTTTCAAATTGCAATTATGCAAGCTTTACAAAATAAGGATAAAAATATTACATTTACTATCATCGATAATAAACGTATCGCTGAATACCTCTTAAAATACAGTAAAGAAGAAACATTAAAACTTGAAAAAGGCGAAATAAAAACATTACTGATGGAATCGAATATTCGAAATAACAAATACCATTTTAAATTCTGGTGCGCCCCAAAATATAATTATTTCCCGGTTAAAATACAGCGATTTAAAAAGAATGGTGATGTATTGCTAATGCAACTAAATCGGATTAATGGACAGGGAATTAAATTTTTAGAAGCCTCCGATGAGGATGAAGAATTTTAACTATAAAGTCCTTTTAATTCCATTAACCCCGTTAAGAACTTGCGATCATTTACCTCAACTTCATCAAATGATTTTGCAACAAGCCCGACATCATTAAACATTTTTTCAACCGCTGTATTTAATTCATTATGATGCTCCTTTCGGGAAGCATAAATTATTTGAGTAATTCCAACTTGAATAATTGCTTGAGCACAGGTATTACACGGAAATTGAGTTACATACATGGTCGCGCCTGCCATATCGTGAGCCATGCAATTATAAATAGCATTTTTTTCAGCATGCACAACGTAGGTATGTTTTGATTTTAAGGGGTTGCTATCATCATAGTCCGACCAGTAATCCGGATCATTATCGTCACAACCGCGTGGTAGTCCATTATAACCAATGCCAATAATTTTTTTATTTTTATCGACAATGCAGGCACCGTTTTGTGTCTTTCTATCTTTTGAGCGAAACGATGATAAGTAAGCAATTGACATAAAATAACTATGCCATGACATGTATTTTTCTTTTTTCATAAATTAACTCATGAACGTAATTTAATTTGTAACAATTCAGCTAATTTTAAAAAGAGAGTATAAACAAATTATGACTAATATCAGACGGCTTCGAAACTAGGTTGGCCCAATCAAGACTCGCTATTCGCCATCCATGGCCGCTCGTCTGCTTCATCCATGAAGCAGACGGCCTTGATTGGGCCAACCTAGTTCCAAATCCTTGTATTTTCTCTTTTTTCTAAATCGCTCTAAATCGTTATTATGATTTTTCTGTTATTTTAATATAAAAACAGTGCTATCGTTAGAAAATTAAAACAAAAAAAAGGTACCGTTTTACGGATACCCTTTATATTTTTAAACAATCAAAGACTTCTAATCTTCCTCCGGAAGATTAGTTATTCTGGATTACGATTTTAGGGAAGCTGGCGCTAAAATCTTTAGTACGTGTCGATAATTTTGCAGTCATGCGGCGTGCAATATCACCGTAAATTTCTGCTACGCGTCCTTCAGGATCGGCTGCTACTGTTGGTTGACCAGCATCAGCATGTTCGCGAATTTTAATATCCAAAGGCAAAGAACCCAGTAAATCCACATCGAATTGTTCCGACATGCTTTCACCACCACCGGAACCAAAGATATATTCTTCGTGACCACATTCGCTACATATATGGATACTCATGTTCTCAACGATGCCTAATACCGGTACTTCTACTTTCTCAAACATTTTTAAGCCTTTGCGGGCATCTAATAAAGCAATATCTTGTGGTGTTGTGACAATTACTGCACCACTAACTGGAACTTTTTGCGCCAATGTTAATTGCGTGTCCCCAGTGCCGGGTGGTAAATCAATTATCAAATAATCAACATCATTCCATTGTGTGTCATTGAGTAATTGTTCCAGAGCTTGAGTCACCATTGGGCCACGCCAAATCATTGGAGTTTCATCTTCAATTAAATAGCCAATCGACATAGTTTGAACACCATGCGCCATAATTGGTTCTAGTGTTTTACCATCTTTCGATTCAGGTTTAGCGGTTGAGCCCATCATACGAGGTTGACTAGGGCCATAAATATCAGCATCAAGTATTCCGACTGTTGCGCCTTCAGCAACAAGCGCTAACGCTAAGTTAGCCGAGGTCGTTGACTTACCGACTCCACCCTTACCAGAGGCAATGGCAATAATATTCTTTACGCCGGTTATGTGTTCAACCCCTTTTTGAACTACATGGCTGCTGATTTTAGAGCTGACGTTAATTGTGGCCTTGCTCACGCCTTCTACTTTAGAAACGCGTTCTCCAATACTGGAAACTAATTTATCTTTGTAGCGACCTATAGGAAAGCCCATCACAACATCAACATTGACTTTATCACCATCAATTTTAATGTCTTTTATTACTTTGGCAGTCACTAAGTCATTTTCTAGATATGGATCAATATATTCTTTAATGGCTGATTCGATTTGGTCCTGAGTAATACTCATTAGACAGCTCTCCTAATTCAAAATGTGTTATTTATATCTGGTTTAAAATTGGCAGCAACCTGGTATACAGTTGCAGATGGCCTTGTTCATTCCGTAATCATTAAATCCAGTTGATTATGGAATTGTATAGTACACTAAATTAGTCAAGGATTCCTATGGTACTTTAGTAATAGTTAATATAGTAAGTAAATATATTATTTATCTAGGAATAACTCTTGCAAATACAATTACTTATATTAATCACGATAACCTTTAACATAACAAGGTTAAATATAATAACTACTCATAACTGAATAAATACAGTTAGCAGACCAATATCGTAAAAAATCTGCATCGTAAATGCCATGTTGCTAGAATGGTTGTCGATAAACTGATACCGTATGCGACCTTTCGTGAACATAAAAATAGATATTTAGAGAGCCATGAGTTTGAACAACAATAATAGTGATAAACGAACCATATTAGTTACCAGTGCCCTGCCCTATGCTAATGGCTCTATCCACTTAGGACACATGTTGGAATACATTCAAACCGACATTTGGGTTCGTTTTCAAAAACTTCGAGGTCATAACTGCAGCTATGTCTGTGCCGACGACTCACACGGCACGCCCATTATGTTGCGCGCTCAACGGGAAGGCATTACGCCCGAGCAATTAATTGAGCAATCCAAAAAAGAACATCTTGCCGATTTCGAGGATTTTGAAATTGGGGTTGATAATTACCACAGCACACATTCGGATGAAAACCGTGAGCTTGTGGAACAAACTTATTTGGCACTACAAAAAGCCGGACACATTAAAACCCGCACCATCACACAATTATATGATCCCGAAAAAGGCATGTTTTTACCGGATCGTTTTATCATAGGTGAATGCCCAAAATGCGGCGCGAAAGATCAATATGGAGATAACTGTGAAGTCTGTGGTGCGACTTACTCTCCTATTGATTTAAAAAATCCCCGCTCTGCTGTTTCTGGCGCGACACCAATTGAAAAAGATTCCGAACATTACTTTTTTTCACTAAATGATTTTAAAGACATGCTACTGGACTGGACTCAAAATGGTCAGTTGCAATCAGGCATTGCCAATAAACTCAAAGAATGGTTTGACAGTGGTTTGCAGGATTGGGACATATCACGTGATGAACCCTACTTTGGGTTTAAAATTCCAGGAACAGACGATAAATATTTTTATGTCTGGATGGATGCACCTATTGGATACATGGCCAGTTTTAAGAACCTGTGTTCAAAACGTAACGATTTAGTCTTTGATGATTATTGGAACAAAGACAGTAAACATGAACTTTATCATTTTATTGGTAAAGACATCGCTTATTTTCACACGCTATTTTGGCCAGCAACATTAGAAGGTAGCGGCCACCGCAAACCTAGCGCGGTGTTTGTTCATGGTTTTCTAACCGTTAATGGTACCAAAATGTCTAAGTCACGCGGTACCTTTATTAAAGCGCGGACTTATCTTGAGTTTTTAAACCCGGAATACATTCGTTATTATTTTGCCGCAAAACTCGGTACCGGTATTGATGATATTGACTTAAATCTGGAAGATTTTTCACAACGAGTGAATAGTGATTTAGTAGGCAAAGTGGTTAATATTGCCAGTCGTTGTGCCGGCTTTATTAACAAAAAATTCGATGCAACCCTCGCAACAAAAAATTCACAAACAGAGTTATATCAGCATTTTATTGATGCCGGTGATTCTATTGCAAATCATTTTGAACTACGTGAGTTTAGTCGCGCAGTTCGTGAAATTATGGCACTTGCGGATAAAGCGAATCAATACATCGATGAAAACAAACCCTGGGTTCTAATCAAAGAAGCCGGAAAGGAACAACAAGTTCACGATGTTTGCAGTGTCGGATTAAATTTGTTTCGCGTATTAATAACGTATCTGAAACCAATATTACCGAGTACTGCAATCCTATCTGAGGATTTTTTAAATGTAGCACCACTACAATGGCATGATATTGAACAACCATTGTTAAATCATAAAATTAATAAATTTAAACCTTTAATGACGCGAATTGAACAGGATACA
>CAYOHQ010000174.1:0-7257 GCA_964403805.1 uncultured Thioalkalispiraceae bacterium
AGATGAATTTAATTCTGAAATTATAGACTCAGAAGCCTATTTAGCTTGCTTTAATAATGCTTCGTCAAGTGTTGGAAAATACAGTAATCCACTACAAGAGTCACCTGAATTAATTATTAAAACCTCATCTACTCAATCAAAAAACTTAACTCAACTTGATAAACTCGAGAAAAAAATTAAGCTCTATTCAGATAATATAAAAATCAATAAAAACACAGCTTCTAATTATTTACTGCGTGGTGATGCCTCTTTTAAAAAACGTGATTTTTTTAACTCGATAAGCGATTATGACAATGCCATTAAACTGGGTGATTTAGATAAAGCCTATTTTGGTCGAGGCATGGCTAAAGGACGGATAGGCCAAATTGAAGACGCCATTTCTGATTTGAGTGTCTATATTCAACGCAATCCAGATGACACTGTTGGTTATACAAAACGTGGCGTTCGTTACTTGTGGTTAGGTGATCATACGAAAGCACAACAGGATTTAGAAAAAGCGATTAAACTTGATCCAACTAATGCCGAAGCACATGATGATTTAGGTGTTATTTTTGCTAGCCGAGGTGATCACGATACTGCTAAAAGTCATTTCTTATCCACTATCACTTTAGATAAATCGTATCAAAAAGGCTATCATAATCTTGCAATGGTACATTTCATAAAAGGTGAAAATCAACATGCACTGCAACGAATAGAACAGGCAATTGCATTAAGCCCAAATTCTAAAAATTCGTTATTATTAAAAAGTGAAATTCTGACATCTTTAGGTCGCGATAATGAAGCTAAACTAGTGAGTGAAAAAGCAGAATTTTTACCGGATGGGAATTGGTCGGAGCGATTATCAATTAAGAAGTGATTATTTTAATCATTTCCTATCGACACCACCTTTAATACTTCATCGATTGTTGTGATACCCATCGCTATTTTTTTAGCACCATCAATTCGTAATTGAGAATTACCTTCTTTTAATGCCAGTGCGCGGATTTCATTGGCATCACTGGTAGGTGTGATTTTATGCCGTAAATCATTTGTGAGTTTGAGCATTTCATAAATTCCGATTCTACCCAAAAATCCGGTTTGCCGACACTCTTTACAGCCAACCGGTTTGTAGAAATGTGCTTTGCCACTCATGCTATAAGGCTGGGTTAATCGTTTCCACAGGGCTTCATCCACTTCGGTTGGTTCTTTACAATTTGGGCAAAGTGTTCGTATTAAACGTTGTGCCATAACACCAATTAATGTCGCATTAATTAAATAAGCAGGGACACCAATTTCACGTAATCGTGGAATTGCCGCCGCCGAGTCATTGGTGTGTAATGTTGATAATACCAGATGACCCGTTAAGGCCGATTGAATTGCCATCTCGGCTGTTTCTTTATCTCGTATTTCACCAACCATGATAATATCGGGATCTTGTCTTAAAAGTGTTCGGATACCTGTTGCAAAGTCCAAACCAATATTATGCTGAGTTTGCATTTGATTAAATTCTTCAACTACATTTTCAATTGGGTCTTCTACTGTGCAGACATTGATATCCGGGCTTGCTAGTTGCCGTAATGTTGAATAAAGCGTGGTTGTCTTACCGGATCCTGTTGGTCCTGTTACCAGAATAATACCGTGTGGTTGAGTGACCATTTCATTCCAGGTTGCGATATCCTTCTCACCAAAACCCATCGCAGTAAAATCTTTACTCAAAACATCCGGATTAAAAATCCGCATTACAAATTTTTCCCCAAAAGCCGTTGGCATAGTAGATAAACGTAGCTCCACTTCTTTACCATCGGGTAATTTCATTTTAATGCGGCCATCTTGTGGACGTCGTTTTTCAACAATGTCCATCCGGCCTAATACTTTAATGCGGCTTGCAACTGCATTCATCACCGGCATCGGCATTTCGTATACTAAGTGTAAAACACCATCAATTCGAAAACGGATATTCGCAGATTCCCGCCGGGGCTCCATGTGGATATCACTGGCACGTTGCTCAAAGGCATATTGCAGTAACCAGTCTACAACATGAACAACGTGTTGATCATTTGCATCTAACTTTCCGGTTTTCCCGAGCTCGACTAATTGCTCTAAATTACTAATCCCGGGAATTTCATCTTCTTTGCTTGCTGTTGCACTTCGAATAGAGTTACTCAGCCGGTAGAATTCTTCAATGTAACGGGATACATCAACCGGGTTCACAAAAACGCGTTCGATTTCCAAACCACCAGTAACATGACGTAACTCAGTTTCCCAGCTACTTATATAAGGCTCAGAAACAGCGACTACAACTTTTTCAGTAGTGACTTCTACCGGTAAAATTTTATAACGGTTCGCATAGGCCTGTGAGATTACTTGTGTTACTGAACTAACATCAATTTTTAAAGGATCAATATGATAAAAAGGAAGCCCGACTCGCTTAGCCAGCCATTCACTTAAAACAAAAGCATCGAGTATTATATTTTTATTTTTTTTATCAGGCCATTCTTGTTGAGAAATTAATACTATAGGATGAATATCTAAGGTGGCAGTACTTCTTGCAGGGAAAATAACGGTATCGTACTCGGCCCTTCCTACCAGGCCATCTTCAAGCAACATATCCATAACATCTTTTAATGTTAATTTTTCATCACTTTTAAAGCTGGTTACCGGCTTTTTATTTTTAACTTTTTTTTTACTAATTGTACTCATGTAATTGAGATTATAGATGATATTGTGCTTAATAAATGCGTATTATTTATAAATTACCGGATTTTGATGAATCATCAGGATTTACCTGCCCGTAATAAACCACCTAAACCGGCACCAATTAAGATGTTTTTGAGATAATCCCGTATTTCCTTTGCTTCGTGAAGTAATAAAGCTTCATGCAATATTTTCTTGGCCTGCAATATTGTGAAATTACGAATAACCCACTTAACCCGTAATAGACTTGCCGAACTCATGCTTAAACTATCCATTTCCATACCCAATAAGAGTAACGTTGCCAGAGGATCACCAGCTAATTCACCGCAGACACTAACAGCAGTTTTTGTAGCTCGAGCTGCATCAACAATTTGTAATAGTGCCATTAATACCGACGGATGAAATGGATCGTATAAATCGGCAACATTAGGATTGTTACGATCAATGGCTAAAATATATTGGGTTAAATCATTGGTTCCTATTGATAAAAAATCTACCCGTTTTGCATATTCAGCAGCCTGAAAAATTGCAGAGGGAACTTCTATCATCGCTCCTATCTTCGGTTTAACAATTTTTTCCCCTTCTTCGAGTAATTCTTCAAAAGCTTGGTCAATTAACTCTTTTGCTTCATCAAGTTCATGTAGACTACTAATCATGGGTAATAAAATATTGAGGTTATCGCAACCAACACTCGCCCGTAACATCGCTCGAACTTGTACTAAAAATATTTCAGGGTGATCGAGTGTAACTCGAATACCGCGCCAGCCAAGAAATGGATTTTCTTCATTAATTGGAAAATACGGTAATGATTTATCACCACCAATGTCTAATGTTCTAAGTGTTACTGGTCTTGGTGAAAAGGGTTCAAGGACACGCTTATAAATATCTTTTTGTTCTTCTTCGCCGGGAAAACTATTACGAACCATAAATGGAAATTCAGTTCGATATAAGCCAATACCTTCTGCACCAGAATTTATCATCGGTTGAATATCGGCAGTTAGCCCTGAATTGGCATATAAATGTATGCGAACACCATCCTGGGTTTCGGCTGGAAGGCTACTTAATTCCTGTAAGTCTTTTGTTAATTCATTTTCTTCATCAGCTAACCTTTGGTATTCTGTTTCAACTGAAGTTGAAGGCGAAAAATAGACCCGGCCATTATAACCATCAACGATAGTGCTCACTCTATCTACTTGTGAAATTGGTAAATCGACAACCCCCATTACCGCAGGAATGTTCATTGCACGAGCTAGTATAGCGACATGCGATGTGAGTGATCCTGAAGATGAAATCACTCCGGCTAATTTCTCCATCGGTATTTCAGTTAACAGTGATGCTGAAATTGAATCCCCTACAATAATGGCATTATCCGGTATTTCTTTACTTTCCAGATCATCATTCATCATGTGGGTTAACACCCGCAAACCCAAATCACGCACGTCGTCTGCACGTTCACGTAAATAAGCATCTTCCATCTCATTGAATACTTTTACATGCTCTTCAATGGTTTCACGCCACGCACCTTCTGCCCAATTTCCTTCGTTAATGCGATCAACCGTTGCATCGATCATTGTGTCGCTACTTAACATCAAATTATAAGCATCAAACAAGGCGCGATCTTCAGCCGGAATCACGTGTTCCAGACGTTGCGATAAATCGGATATATCTTTTTTTACGGTATTAACCGCTGACAAGAACAACTCGACATCGTGTTCAGGATTATCGACTGGTCTATCCGGAATCTTCATGATATCGGTAGTATTAAATAATACAACTGCGGTTCCTAGTGCGACTCCAGAAGCTCCCGGTAAACCATTTAATGGTCTTGAATCAATACTTTTTATAACCTGAAAACTGGTAACATCACCACTAATTTCGGCATGTGCAATAGCACCGGCAAGTTGCGCTGCAATGGTTACCAGTAAGGTTACATTGGCTTCATCAAACTTTTTGGATGCATGTTGTTGCACCACAATAACACCCAAAACTTTACGATGATGGATGATCGGTACACCTAAAAAACCATTAAATTCATCTTCGCCCGATTCTTCAAATAAAACATACCTTGGATGAAGTTTCGCGTTTTCAATGTTTAGTGGCTCTGCGCGCTTTGCTACCAGACTGACTAAGCCCACGTTAAAAGGAACGCGCACCATTAAAACGGATTCAGACTTTAAACCATCAGTCGCCATTAAAACGTGTTCATTCTGGATTAAGTCTGTTAAAAAAACGGAACATGCCTCAGCGGCCATTGCTTGTTTAATACGATGCACAATAATACTTAACGCTTCATCAAGATTCGGCGCTGAACTGACCTCGGTTACTATACGGCGTAAGGTATCTAACATCGTGTTAATGACTCTGAATAAGTAATATTTAAAAAATTTGTAATGCAAAGTAAGCAATACAACAGCAGTAATTTTGAATTACTGTCAGATAGAGCTAACCTTTAAACAGGTTTTAAAAATGCTCGGGAAAGAACGAAAACAGCAGGAAAATTTATTCGCTAAGTGCTGCTACACCGCTGAGACGACTATTATCAGGGTATAAGGATGATTCAAGTTCTTTTAATGCCAGTTGATAAACACCTTGTTTGAATGATACAACCTGGTTTACTGGCTCCCAGTAATTTATCCAGCACCATCCATCAAATTCAGGTTTTTTTGAATTCGTTAAACAGACTTTCTGTTCATCAGAAATCAAGCGCAACATAAACCAGATTTGTTTTTGACCAATACAAAGTGGTTGACGATCATGATCCACAAATTGTTTTGGTAATTCGTAATGCAGCCAGTCATTTGTTGAACCGATAATTTCGACATCGTTAGTCGATAAGCCGATTTCTTCATTGAGCTCTCGATACATCGCGGTTTCAAGGCTTTCATCTGCTCGAACACCCCCTTGGGGGAACTGCCAAGCATCTTCTCTAATTCGTCGGGCCCAGAACAACTGATTCTTTTCATTGCACAGGATAATGCCGACATTATGACGGTATCCCTGTGTATCAATAATCTGTGTTTTCTGAGTCATGTATCTTATAGTACGCGTAGTAGGCAATTATTACAAAACATTCGGGCTAAAATTTTGTTATCTCAACAAAAAAAATGCTGAATAAATAACAAGTTACACGATATAATTAAAAACTCTCATAAGATCATAATAATGAGATTTTTAATAATAAAATAGACCAATTTAAGGAGTTCACGTGACTTTAGCGATTTTTGACCTTGATAACACTCTTTTAGCCGGAGATAGTGATTATTTGTGGGGAGTATTCTTATCCGAGCAAGGTTTAGTGGATAAAGAATACTACGAAACTAAAAATCGGCAATTTTATGAACAATACAAGGATGGCACCCTCGATATCCATGAATTCCACGCTTTCAGCCTTAAAGCACTTTCCGAGCATGATATGCAGAAGTTAAAATTAATCCACAAGGAATACATGGTAAATAAAATTTTACCCTTAATCACCCAAGCAGCAAAAGATCTACTCGTAAAACACCGTGAGCAAGGAGACACGCTATTAATCATCACAGCAACTAACCGCTTTATCACTGAACCCATAGCAGAAGTATTAGGTGTTGATGATTTAATAGCGACTGATCCTGAAATAGTAGATGGTCAATTTACGGGTAAGTTGTCCGGCATCCCCTGCTTTCAGGAAGGTAAGGTAACAAGGCTACAAGATTGGTTAAGTCAAAATAATCATGGTCTTAGTAATAGTTGGTTTTATTCTGACTCATTTAATGACGTACCACTGCTTGAGAAGGTGACTAATCCTGTTGCGGTTGATCCGGATGATAGATTACGAAAATTAGCAGTTGATCGGGGTTGGCCTGTGATTAGTTTGCGGTAGTCATTCCAAGTTTCAGCAGCTCTAATAAGAATCAATAAACTAGCTGTTTTTAATTTATTTGCAATTAATTTTCTTATTATTTAATAACATGAAATTGTGATAGCCATTCTAGAATAAACGTTTTATTTGCTTCGATGGTTTCAGTATCACCATATAAACTGATCTCAATTGATTTTCCGTGTTTATAAGAAACATTAAAATCCATCGTGGTTGTTACGCTTTTGATTTCTGAACTCCCATAGATGGTATCTTTATCACCAAAAGGCACTTCATGATACTCAAAATCAGAACTGGTCGTTGATGACATCGCGGATAAAATCTTGGCACCAAAACCGCCCCAACCTTCGGCATTTTCTTTAAAAAGCGCATTTTGACTTTTTTGGGTGTCTTCGAATCCATCGGCTATTTTATAGGTGACTTGTATTTTTCCGCTCTTGGTGTTCCAGGTGTCTGTCCGTTCGGCATTTAATTTTATAGACCATTTATTCAATGTTCTCTCATCACCAAGTGGGATATCAAAATTCATATTGCGTACAAAATAATGCCGTGTATTGGGTGTTTTGCCGATACTACTCGTTGACTGAATACTGGGTGTTCCGATATGAATGCTTTTTAAAAACTGTGTCCAGTTACCCCAGAAATCAGTAGTTTGATTGTCATCTTTTACATTACGCACTAAACGTATCGCGGCCACCTGTTTATCAGCAACTGGAATAAAATACACA
>CAYOHQ010000175.1:0-7209 GCA_964403805.1 uncultured Thioalkalispiraceae bacterium
TGACCATTCATAATCCTTACTATTTTTTACCATACTTGCTTTAACAGGATTCATTACGATGTATTTGTATAAGCTAAACAAATAGGTATTGGGGCGGTTATCGCTAACCATTGAAAACAATGAAAATATCTTCAGTATTAAACCCAATTCTCAATCTTTAGTTCCGAAACTCGTTGAAATTCTTTTGTGTTATTAGTGATTAGTGAATACGATAAGCTTCGAGCATGTGCAGCTATTAATAAATCCATTGCTCCAATTGGAGTTCCTTTTTTTTCTAGATTCGCTCTTATATCAGCATAGTGATTCGATGCATCATTGTCATACGGTAAAACGGTTAATACAGATTTCACCTTTTCGATAGCTTGTATTGATCGTTCAGAATATTGGCTCTTGACAGCACCATACATTAATTCACTAATAACAATTGATGAGGTTACAACATCACCAGGATTAAGTTGTGAAAACTTAGTTGCAACCGATGGTGGTTTATTTTTAATGATATAAATTAATATATTGGTGTCCAATAAATACATAATTATCAAAAATCCCTTTTTTGTAATTCAAGATCATCAATTGATTCATTAAAATCCTCAGGCAAGTTAATTGCTGTTAACTGATTATACAAATCAGCACCTGTTACTATCTTCTTACGCAAGACAACATCGTCACCTTGTTTAAAAATCTCAACTTCAGAAACATCAAACTGAAATTCTTTTGGCAACCGGATTGCTTGCGAGTTACCACTTTTAAATACCTTAGCAGTTGACATAAGAATGCCTCCCTATAATGTGTATACATTAAGTATATACATTATTAATGGTAATTCAAGGGCAAATCCTGTTCGTGTGAACAAAATAACAAAATAATAAGGAATCATGGCAAACTAGAATGCCATTAGGCAATAGATTTTTTTTCAAGGAGTTTCATTTCTCTTCAAGGGGTCAGCCAACTTGATTATATTCCTCACTCTTTCGATCACCACCGTGAGTAGCAAGCCGAGTTGGGCGATCAAGTAATTTTGTTATCCTGGTGTGAAATGCTGTTGAGCCATAAACTTCACCTCGCTGAGTGGCTTCGGTTATTTGTTTATCTTGCTTTGTTGTATCGAGTTCATTAAAAAGTGTGCGGTAATTTTTACAACGCAAATGTGACTCTTTTCCAAGTCGTTTATACTGCAGATGTTCTGTTAGTAGTGGGTCTATTTTCCCGAAGGCATTATGTCTGTAGCTTGACCATTCATAATCCTTACTATTTTTTACCATACTTGCTTTAACAGGATTCATTTCGATGTATTTGTATAAGGTAAACAAATAATTACTACTGTCGATTAAACATGATTTGTAACGCCCTTCCCAAATTGTTCCTGTTCTTTTGTGTTTGGCATTAAAATAGCGAACATATCGGTTTGCCATCGATTGCATAAAAATAGCAAGTTGGTCTTTATCATTCGGCGTTAATAATAAATGCAAATGATTGCTCATTATTACATAGGCATGCAACTTACATTTTGACTTTAATAATGATTCTTTTATATCTGCTTTTATACGGTGCATATCTTCTTTAGTTTTAAATATATCCTGCCGATTGTTTCCTCTATGCATAATGTGTAGTGGTTGGTTGGGAATTACTATTCTTGGTAAGCGGGCCATTAATTTAGGTTATCCTATATCGTTCTTCATATCAAGTTGGCTGACCCTTTGAACCATTGTTTGCCAATCCCCTTCACCCACTCCTGAAGCTTGCCAACCTAAGATTTCAGCTTCTCGTCTTGTTTTTCCAAATGGAAACTGCTGCGCGTGTTGTGCTGACTTTTCTTTTAGTTTATTAGCGGCCTTTTCATCTTTAAAATTTTTCCAGTAATCTGCAGGGCGGTGGTGGCGTTCATCCCAGGCTTTAGTGACGGGATCGCGATGACGAAAACATTCAAATTGAGCCGTGTCGGGCAGTGGTTTGGCGATGTCCATAAACTGTTGATACAGCTCCCAAAGCAGTTCGACTCGCCATTGATCGTATTCACCACCGGGTTCGCGGCAAAACTGGCCGGTGTAACGGTGCATTAGTATTAAGTGGTAACGAACGATGCCGGTGCGATCCACAACTGATTGCATGGTCGGGTCAAATTCGGCAAACGGATAGCTGACGCGTTTGCGATTCCAGGTGAAGGTCACCAAACCGGTGCGACGATTAAATTCAGTGTTGTTTTTGTCTTTGACCCAGTTTTTGCGCAGGGCAGTTTTGCCGAGTTTATATATAATGAAAGGTATAATAAAAAATAAAAAAAAACCTTCGATTAATTCTTGTGTAAATCCGTGGCTAAAAGGAGCTATTAAAAATGTAAAACCTGAAGCGATGGTAAGAAAACCTGCAAACCAAGTAATAAATTGCACTTTCACCCGTGGGTTTTTTAAACCACGCCAGATAATGTATTCCTGACCGGGTAATTGCTTTTGCGCTAAGGCATCGGGACTCTCATCATTGAGTAAATCGACGGCACGCATATCTTGAATCGCAGCATATTCACCGCAGCGCAAACCACGACCGTGTAAGGCGTGGGTTTCTGCCGAGCGTTGTGCCAGGCTTTGTTTTTCCGGTGCCGGTTTCTGCGGGACTGGATTACTGCTATCAAAGGCAGTTGTTGTATAATAACTAGTGGTCATTACGATTAAATTTTCTTATTAAACGGCTCGCGGTTTTGTTTGCCAATCACCTTCACCTACCCCGGAGGCTTGCCAGCCTAAAATTTCAGCGTCGCGACGGGTTTTACCAAACGGAAAATGTTGCGCGTGTTGTGCTGACTTTTCTTTTAGTTTATTAGCGGCCTTTTCGTCTTTGAAATTTTTCCAGTAAACTGCAGGGCGGTGGTGGCGTTCATCCCAGGCTTTAGTGACGGGATCGCGATGACGAAAACATTCAAATTGAGCCGTGTCGGGCAGTGGTTTGGCGATGTCCATAAACTGTTGATACAGCTCCCAAAGCAGTTCGACTCGCCATTGATCGTATTCACCACCGGGTTCGCGGCAAAACTGGCCGGTGTAACGGTGCATTAGTATTAAGTGGTAACGAACGATGCCGGTGCGATCCACAACTGATTGCATGGTCGGGTCAAATTCGGCAAACGGATAGCTGACGCGTTTGCGATTCCAGGTGAAGGTCACCAAACCGGTGCGACGATTAAATTCAGTGTTGTTTTTGTCTTTGACCCAGTTTTTGCGCAGGGCAGTTTTGCCGAGTTTATATATAATGAAAGGTATAATAAAAAATAAAAAAAAACCTTCGATTAATTCTTGTGTAAATCCGTGGCTAAAAGGAGCTATTAAAAATGTAAAACCTGAAGCGATGGTAAGAAAACCTGCAAACCAAGTAATAAATTGCACTTTCACCCGTGGGTTTTTTAAACCACGCCAGATAATGTATTCCTGACCGGGTAATTGCTTTTGCGCTAAGGCATCGGGACTCTCATCATTGAGTAAATCGACGGCACGCATATCTTGAATCGCAGCATATTCACCGCAGCGCAAACCACGACCGTGTAAGGCGTGGGTTTCTGCCGAGCGTTGTGCCAGGCTTTGTTTTTCCGGTGCCGGTTTCTGCGGGACTGGATTACTGCTATCAAAGGCAGTTGTTTCATAATAACTAGTGACCATGGTAATTAAATTTTCTTATTGTGTTGCTATTTTTAGGGAATACTAACTTGTATGGCTTTGCTGTGCACCCACATCGTGTCTAGTGTGGTTTTTTTGGTGTAATTGCTAATCGATGCTCGTCCGGTTTTGTATCCGGGCTCACCTTTATTAATTGGAATCTTATGCTCAACATTTTGTTTCATCGGAATATGAATTTGATCGGCTGTGATGTGAACGCCTTTTGCCGAGGCACGGTAGACACCAGTTGATGTTGGTAGTGTGTAATAATAACGGATGCCGATTGGAATTTGTTTATCATTGAGAATATTATCGGTTCCAGACGGGGTTAATTGTTTTGTATCCGACCATTGCGATGTGCCCCGGTGGTATCGGGTTCTTTCCACAATTCCGCATTTTATATCTAGAGTACTTTTTCCAACCTGGAAACCGGGAGCCACCATCTCAACAAGCAATTTATTTTTGCTAGTATCATTTTTAATGGTGATCTTGGGTTGCATTAATAAATTCATTAAGGCTTCCAGCGTTTGCATTGCTGTTTTTTGTGTGACGATTTCTTTTCCAGTTTTGTCTTTTGTTGTTGTGGCTAATTCTGCGGTCATGCGATCAGCGGGTTCTTTTGCAAAGGGGCCGTGTTTAGCCCATTTTTCTAATGGTGTATCAGTAAAAATGGTGGCCAGAATACCGGCAATAATACCGATAGCTAGAAAAACCCAACCAATAGGCCCCATTCCCAAAAAAACTGCACCGGCTTCAACAATGCCGGCAATGGCAAGCCCGACCAATGCGACAGCTTGCACAGCATACGCGGTGGCGGCATCATCATCATCTGACATAAAACTGTCATACATATCCCAACCCGACATAACAGCACCAATACCGGTTATACCAGCACCGGCGGCACCGAGGATTTTAATATTTTTTTCTAAAAATTGAAATTCACCCACCACTATTTGTTTGCCGAATCGACCAAACTTGGCTTCGAGGTGGGGTTTGTTTAGCATCTCGCCCATATTTTTGCCTATTCGACTTAACTTACCTTGCATTAAATCTGCTGTTCGGGCTTCTCCGATTAGTGCAACGGATGCGGTGAGTGAGGCGTGAGCAAGACCAAAAAGTGAAAGGGTTGCTTTTAAACCATCTTTAGCTGTTTTTGTTTTAAATGCTTGGTTAGTTGCCGCCACCAAATTAAACATCTCAAACACCGCCACAAGTGGCGGTAAATATTTCGACCCAAAGCGTATTCCTTTCGGTGTTTTATCCACCTTAATAGTTTCATCTAATTCAGCAGTAAAAGAAAGTGTCCAGTCTTTGGCGAATTCCGATGTTGATGAAACTGCGACTAATTTTATGCGTGATGTTGCAGTATATTCTTTACTATTTACAAATAAACTATCCCATTTGGCCTTTGAAATTTGCATGGGTAGACCCTTGTAATTTGGTATTTGATGCGGATCAATATAGCCAACAATTTTTTTAGTTTCTGAATCAAAAACTTCAACGTAGCCGGTTTTTTGTTTATCGGTTATAGTGCTGCTTTTGATTGCTTTCATTAATTGTGTCAGCACAGTAATGTTGCCACTTAAGATAGCAACATTGTTTGGAATAGCGCTGGACTGTGGCAGTATATGCAGTCCCTTACCGCCGGGTAAATTGGCGGCTTTGACCAGGCGCACCAATACATCGGCTTTTACTGTTGTTGTTGCGCTAAAACTTTCCGTCCACTGGCTTTTAAACGAAGTGGTAAAATCGGCAAGTGTTTTTTCAGCCATTTTTATCGCATTATCGATGTGTTTCCAGTTTTCTTCGGGTTTGTTTAGTTGTGTTTTAAAACATTCGGCATAGGCAACCGGTCTAAAATCACCCGTACCATTGGGTTGTTCTGGTTTTTTTCCGGTAATGTCATATTCTTTTTTATATTCATCAACATCCGCTTTTTTAGGAAACAATGCAGCGTGTAAGGGATGTTCTGGTTTGACCAGGCTATCCATATATAAACAGCCGGGATCGTCAGCACGTTTAACTTTATCCTGATTTTTATGCAAATCGATAGCGGCATCCAACCGGGATGGATCATGATTTAAAAAATGGGTGAGTGCATGCATGGCACTCCAAAGAGAAACATAATAGGGTGAAGGTAATTCAGCATAATCGAGCAGAGCATCATTGACAGATACAAAATCGGTATATTCTGTGGTTAGATCCTTTGCGTTAAATTTTCCTTGTAGCCATTCAACATGGGTAGTTTTTAATTCGCGAATTTTTTTGCGTAAAATTTTACGAACTTTTACACCCAGCGTATTATCTTCGAGATAGGGTAAATCAATTTCACCTGCTGCATCGCGAAATACTTCACTACTGTCATCTTGTTTTTCATATTCTGTATAACTGGTACTGTAGCCATCTTTTGCATGATAGTGTGATTTTGTTACTCTCTTATGTAAGGCTTTATTAAAAAAAGTATGATAAGCAATGACACCCGATTTGAAATGCGTATGCATTTTTACATAATTAACAACATTCACTAATTCTGAATGTTTGTTATGGTATGCATTTACATTCGATAAAGCGATTCCCAATGGATCGTGCAGATAAACAACTGGGATTTCACTTTTTTGATGTAATTTTAAATAATATAAATTCGAGGTTGCTTCACCGACATTTTCAATACGAGCTTTATTTGCTGCGGGTGCTGTCATGGGGAAACCACTGCGACAACCGGATAGATCCAGTTCCTGCATACGGGCAGTCCGATTTTTAGCCGCGGTGGCCTTTGATATGTTTTGATCACTAGCGAGTGGTGGTGGGTTTTCATCATCGAGTCTAAAATCTTTTGGATCCATACCACCCAGTGAATTAATACGTGCCCAACTCCATTGAATTTCGGAATAACAGATACTCACGGTATTCACATTACCATCGACCATGTGGGGGACGAGAATGCGGTTATCTATTTCAACAGTGGCAGGTCGATGATCTTTGCCTTGATATTTATGTAAATTAACATCACGAAATTTACCTTCTCTTAAAACTTCGAGTTCACGCCATAAGTAATCACCAATATAGAGATACAGATAGCCGCCTTTTCGGGGTGACTTGGCCTTCGTTGGATCACAATCGGGTGTGGTGTAACATAATGGGAGTATTGGCACTAAAACATTATTGTGTTTTGAAGGAGCATCTTTTTTTCTAGTCGGTGCTTCACCTAGTGGAATGTTGTACCAACTAAATTGGGTGTCCACAAATTTTAAAAAATTTGTTGTTGCGTTGGGCTTAACAGCGGTAACCAGTTCACGATGGCGTTCTTTTTGATTTGCTGCATTACTGACGGATTGCAGCCCAAGTGATGAACTCGTAATTAAATCATAAACTGGTGTTGCCATTTTTTATTCCTCACATTAATCCGTTAATGTTTTAATGTTTCTCTGTGGTCGTTGTTTTAATTTACACTTTTATTTTATTCTGCATCACTAATATCTACTGAGCTAATTTGGGCTTTAATATTTATCGATTCGGTATTGATGACCTCCCAATCACCATGGTCTGTTAATTCTGCAGCTTCTAATGC
>CAYOHQ010000176.1:0-7199 GCA_964403805.1 uncultured Thioalkalispiraceae bacterium
TAAGGGGCGTAGAGAACAGGCGATTTTTTTGCGATTTTTCTTTTTGCAAAAAAAGTGCGTGTTCTCGAAATCCCACTTGAACTTTTTGTTAGGCTAGTTATTAATTAATTTAGGATTAGTTATTGAATATTTAAATTCATATAATTCATTATTCATAACTTTAATCATTTTTCCAAAATCTTCATTTTTTACTAGCCACCATTTTTTCTCCTTAGATAATTCTTCAGCTTTTATTTTTGATTTTTCACCAAAATATAATGAAATAAGTTGCAATAGTGAGCTAAATTCTGAATTTATTTTATTTTTATCCTTTAATTTCTTGAAGGTTTCATCTGTGTCCATTAATTGTTTACATTCAATTAAACTCATTTTGTATTTTATTGGTGATTTTGCACAATTACTCGCTTCTTTAGCAAAATCACTTTGAATTTTCAAATATCTATTAATATCTATTATGTCATTCCTCGAATTAAATATCAGTGAAGCACGTTCAATTAAATTTATTCTTTTTTCTAAAATGGAATTTCTTTGTTGTTCGATACTTGTTCTCAACCATAAGTTTTTATTTTGTTCTCCAGTGTAATATAACGTTACAAGTGTAACTGTTGTTCCTATAATGACACCTGAGAATGTAAGAATTATGCTAAGTAGTTGATATTTTATTTTTTCATCCATGATTTAAATTTCCTTAAATGTATTTTTTGAGCCTAACGCTTAGTTAAGTTGCGTAGTAACATGGCGGTTTTTTTTGCGCTCTTTGCAAAAAAAGTGAGTGTTACCAGAATCTCACTTGAACGATTTGTTATATTTCTTTTTCCGCAGGTGTGTTTTGTAATTTAAGTAATCTTTCACTTCTCCATATTCTAACAATATGAATTGCTTTTTCTTCTCTTAAATAAATTATTCTAAATGGGTTGTGAATTAATTCACGAATTTTTTCTGTATTGAATTCAGGAACTTTTCTACCAATATCAGGATTATCAGGTATTGTTTCAATATGTTTTATTATATTTTTAATAAATTCTTCGCCGATGTGCGGCACACCTTCTTCAATGTAATATTCCTTAATTGTTTTAAAATTAGAATAGGCAGAATCCGATATTAAAATTTTCAAATTTTAATACCTAATTTTATTTTAACATCGCTAAGGTTTTGTTCTTTGCCTTCTTTTATGTCCACTAAGCCGTGCATTACAGATTTCATAAATGCTCGTTCTTCCTCATGATTTTCATATTCATCTAAACCTTGAACAACAGCTATTCCACGCCCTCGACTTGTTAGTAGTATTGGTCGGTGGGAGTCTTTTGCTCGATTTATAATTTTTCCAGGATTAATTTTTAGATCTGATAGAGGCACGATATCTTCAGAAAACTTGATTGGCATGTAAGAATACTCCTAAATGGTGCTGTATATAGACCTAAGTATAGCACCTGTTAATAGGACTACAAGTAAGAAATCTAATGCTTGGTTAAGTTGCGGAGAGAACGGATGTGTTTTTGCGTCTTTTGCAAAAGACGCGCGGGTTCTCAGACTCAGCCATTAGCCGTTGCTTGTTAAGCGTCGAAACTTAACATTACCGTCTAATTGAGGAGCGCGGTAGATGATTATCAACTTGAACGTTTGGTTATGTGCCAGATTTTGTTTAACCAATTTAGTTTCCGTTTTACCATTTATTTAACTAGCTTAGTCCTTTAAGACTATTACGATACTGATTAAATGAACCATTAAAAAAATTTAGTCTGATCGCAATTACGCAACCGTCAGACTAAAGTGCTAATTTAAACTAAAGAGCAAGTCAGTTTATTTTTATATTATTTTTAAAATGGTATTTTCTTAATTTAAACTTTTCAACCTATATTTATGACTATTATTTTTTTATTTTCTTAGCGCGTTACTTTGTGTTCAGTACATAACAGTGTCATATGCCAGTTAGTGCTTACTTTTATACCGTATTTTCAAAGAGTTGCACAGAGTATCTTCTAACACTTTTATAGTTAGAATCTGTTATTATACGCTTATTAATCAGTTCAATATTTCCACAAAGTTAGTAAGTACTCATGACCACAAATACACCCAAAAAAGCCGTTGCGCTAATTTCTGGCGGACTAGATTCCTTGCTTGCTACAAAATTATTAATTGAACAAGGTGTTCATGTAGAAGGTATCAATTTTTATACCGGCTTTTGTGTTGAAGGTCATACCCATGCTATTCGTAAAAAAGACAAAGCCAAACCAAAACGAAATAATGCCTTGTGGGTTGCTGAACAGTTAGGCATTAAATTACACATTGTTGACGTGATTGAGCCGTATAAAAAAGTTGTGTTGAATCCCTCACACGGTTATGGACAAAATTTAAACCCCTGTTTGGATTGTAAAGGTTTTATGGTTCAAAAAGCCGTTGAGTGGATTAACGAAAATGATTTCGATTTTATTATCACCGGTGAAGTGATAGGACAACGCCCGATGTCCCAACGTCGAGATACTATGCCAGTGATTCAACGCGAATCGGGTGCTGGCGATTTATTACTCCGGCCTTTGTGTGCGCAATTACTTCCCGAAACAAAACCCGAACGTGAAGGCTGGGTCGATCGATCACAACTGAAAGATTTTTCAGGTCGTAATCGTAAGCCTCAAATCGCACTTGCAGAACACTATGGTTATGATGAGTATGCGCAACCATCCGGTGGTTGCTGTTTTTTAACTGACAAATCCTATTCTAACAAATTAGCAGACATGTGGTCGTCGCGCGGTGAACGCGATTATGAAATTGATGACATCATGTTATTAAAAGTGGGCCGTCATATTCGCCCTGCAGCTAACTATAAATTGATTGTGGGTCGCGAGCATGGCGAGAATATGTATTTGGAAGGTTATCGAAAACAATTTACTCACATACGAACCTTAAGCCATCCCGGTCCATTAACATTAATTGACGGTAAACCAGAGCAGGATGATATAACGCTTGCTGCACAAATCAGTGCACGATTTAGCAAAGGACGCGCTGCTGAAACGGTGGATGTTGAAGTCAATTATCCTGATGGACATTCAGATAAATTATCGGTAGTACCGATTGCAGTTGAAGCGTTTCCCGATAGCTGGTATTTAAAGTAAATGAAAAAACTCGATGCCCGACGATTACTGTGCCCAATGCCGGTCATTAAAACTCAAGACACAATTAAAGAAATGTTACCTAATGAAGAATTAGAAGTAACGTGTACTGATCCCGGAGCATTAAATGATATCCCCGCCTGGTGTCGTATTAACGGCCATGAAGTTTTGTTAACTAAAGAGGTCGATGACGAAGTTATTTTAATTATTCGTGTTGGCGAATCTTAAATTATTTTAAATTTTTCGTTAAAATTCTATCGAGATGATTCGCAAAAGCCTGTCGATCATTCTGGTTCAATGGTGGTGGCCCTCCAGTATTAATACCGCTAGAACGCATGGTGTCCATGAAATCTCTGATATTAAGGCGCTGTTTAATATTATCAGTAGTGTGCATTTCGCCTCGTGGGCTAAGAGCTAAACCGCCCTTCTCGATTACTTCGGCGGCTAATGGTATGTCACTGGTAATAACTAAATCACCTTTGCCAATACGTTTCACAATTTCATCATCGGCAACATCAAAACCGGATGCAACACGAATAAATTTAATGTTTGGGGCGCGTGGTATCTGAATAAACTGATTGGCTACTAGAGTTACTTGCACAGTGGTTCGTTTAGCTGCTCGAAAAATAATGTCTTTGATGACCACAGGACAAGCATCGGCATCGACCCAAATTTCCATTTATCGTAACCTTAATTACCAAGCCAGATAAATTCAATTCGTATGCCACTGGGTTCATAACACATCATGTGTTTTGCAGGACCTTGGTGCAGTAATTCGGGAGAGAATTCGACTTTGATATTATTGTTAAGCAATGAATCATGCAATAAATTGAGATCATTTTCTAATGCAACTTGAAAAGCTACGTGGTGTAAACCGACATTGCGATTTTTATCAAATTCTGTTTCAGGTGTTTCTTTACTTTGCCACAATGTCACCATATTGTGATCATCAGTAACAAATATTGCAGGGTAATCAGGATTTCGCTTTACTTCTTTCCAACCGAGAACATCGGTAAAAAAAGTGGCACTTTCCTCAAGTTTTGAAACAGTTAAGCCAATATGGTGGACACCTTGCGTTAGTGGTTTAGCATTTTGCATAAAAATCTATTTATTCAGCTCATTTTTCGAAGTTTGTATTTTATTAGAATTAATTCTATCTTCTTTAATTTTATCTTTATTATTTTTTATATAATTAATCATATTGTCTATTTCAACATGGATAGCAGTATATTCTTTTTTGTATTTTTCTTTCGATGTAAACGAATTGGCATTATTTAAATCCCATTGTTTCGCTTTTTGTGCTGTTGTTATCCAAATGTCTGGATCTATTCCAGCATAGTCATATATAGGTGTACCGATAAAATTTTGTAAAGTTGAAAATAAAGATGAACCATCTGGTGCAGAGGAATCAGCTTTAGTAATTAAATGAAAGCGAAATCGAAGATGCCCAACAGTAAGCCAAAATACCGCATCATTCTTTTTATTGTCTTTAAATAATTTACTGGCAAGAATATACAAACCGGCAGGATGAATAGTGGCAGCTTGTTTTTCGAGTTGCTCGATTGTTAGTGTGCCATAATCGATTTGATTTGCCTGAACTGAAAAAATGCTAAGCAAAAGTATGATGGTTAAACTCCATCTAATAATTCTGGTCATTTCTTATCCTTAAGATATTTCAATAACATTATCTTGTTGTGAGGGGTTAGATTATGTTTTAAAACAAAGTCAGAATACAGCGTAGAGTAATTTCCTGCAATCAATTGTGACGTTATTATTGCGTTATTTAAATACCTCTCCAGAATGCAACTCGATTTTTGATTTCTTTTGCAGCATCGAAGCTCACAAAATCGTTTACTGTGATCGAATTGTAACTGGCGTTAACCATTCCGGGGCAAATGCTTTGGCTATATTGGCATGAAGAATTCTAAATTAATGATAAGCTCGAAAATAATGTGTATTTTCGATAACGACTGTATCGTTGCTTTAGTGCAGATATAACCTTATTTATATGATGATATAGTAGATTATCCAGTTTTTAGCTTACCCAATTGATTAATCTAAAGATAGAATAAGTCCTTAAATTCGGGGTTTTCTGCTAAACAAACTGGACTTAGTCAATTTAAAGCGCTAAATGTTTGAAATTACTAAAAATAATACCTAGCTATTATACGGATATTATGTTCTAATCGCTTGGCATTAATTGTACATTATCTCGGTTTTATCTAGTGGTACCCATCCTATGTGTTCTTCAGTAGTTTCCTTGATTAATTTGCAATATTTTTTAAATTTAAACGAGGTTATACATAAATGGTTACAGGAACAGTTAAATGGTTCAACGAAGCGAAAGGTTTTGGTTTTATTACACCTGAAGATGGCAGTGCAGATGTATTTGTTCATTTTTCAGCGATTAAAAGTGATGGTTTTCGTACATTAGACGAAGGTCAAGCAGTTAGCTTTAATGTGGAAAGTGGCGACAAAGGTCCACAAGCTACTGATGTGCAAGTTAGCGCTTAGTGCTATAATAAAGTACACATGAAATTCCTGCATGGAAGAATTACCATGCAGGTTTTTTTATTCTCTCTAGCTCAATTGGTGAAAATTAAATGAAAAAAATGTTTGTTGGTAGTCTTCCTCACGATGCCACTGAAAAAAGTGTTACTGAGTTATTTTCAGAATACGGCAAAGTGCGTTCAATCGAACTTATCAGCGATATTTTTTCAGGAAAATGCAAAGGTTTTGGTTTTATCGAAATGGAAGGTCATGAAGCGCGAGCCGCTATTGCGGGTTTGAACGGTAAAAATATGGGCGGAGAAAGAAACCTTATCGTTAAGTACGAAGACACCAGTAAAAAAGGCAAAGGCGGGCGACGTCGCTAAAAATAATTAATTCGGATCTATCTGTTATTTGTTACAAATAATGGTTTAAAAATTCTACGAGTTTTCACGGATGCATAATTCTTATACTTTAAATATTTCATAAGATCCAATGCTATTTAATTCAGTAGAATTTATTTTTCTCTTTTTACCTATTACACTATTTTTATTTTTTTATATCGGCAATCGAGGCCACCACCGTGTTTCGATATCCTTGCTTGTGGCTGCATCTTTGTTTTTTTATGCTTGGTGGAATCCCACCTATTTAATTTTACTTGTTATCTCAATTTTGTTTAACTACATGATTGGTGTACTGCTAAGTGAACAAAAACAAAAAGCATTATTAATAATTGGTATTTGCGTAAACTTAGGCTTATTAGGATATTATAAATACGCAAATTTCTTTGTATCTAATGCAAATGCTCTCGGAAATTTTCACTTTGATACCAGTAATCTCATATTACCTTTAGCTATATCATTTTTTACATTTCAACAAATTGCGTATTTAATTGATGCATACCGCGGTGAGACTAAAGAGTATCAATTTTTACATTATTGTTTATTTGTATCTTTTTTCCCGCAGTTAATAGCAGGACCTATCGTTCATCATCGAGATATGTTGCCTCAGTTTGCAAGTGATAAAAATTACACTGTTAATTATTCACATCTCGCGGTTGGTATATCTATTTTTCTACTTGGATTATTTAAAAAGACAGTTATTGCCGATGGTTATGCCCCTTATGCAAATGAAGCATTTACAGAAATAGCCAATGGCAATTCATTAACTTTTTTTGAAGCATGGCGAGGTGCCTTTGCTTATACTTTTCAATTGTACTTTGATTTTTCAGGTTATTCTGATATGGCTGTCGGAATAGCAAGAATGTTTGGAATTAAACTTCCTTTTAATTTTAATTCTCCCTATAAGGCGACTAATATAATTGAGTTTTGGAAACAGTGGCACATGACTTTATCTCGGTTTCTAAAGGATTATCTGTATATTCCATTAGGCGGTAATCGAAAAGGTCAAATTAGACGTTATACGAACTTAATAATAACAATGGTATTGGGTGGTTTATGGCATGGTGCTGGTTGGACATTCATCGTGTGGGGGCTGTTACACGGTATTTACCTTGCAATAAATCATTTATGGCACGCTATATTACGTTATTTCAAGATTAAATTACCCCATACGATTTTTAATACTATCATTGCACGTACG
>CAYOHQ010000177.1:0-7199 GCA_964403805.1 uncultured Thioalkalispiraceae bacterium
ATTATCAATAGTGTTCCCCAGGATTTCATATAAATCGCCTTCATCGCCAAAAAAACGAATATTATTTGAAATGATTAATTCAGCGTTAATGGCTTTATCAGTATAGACTTTTTCCATTGAATTCATGATTTTTACTGCGATAGGTTCGATTAAAATGGAGGTGTTTAGTGATGTGTTTCCAGCTGTTGCAGCTCGTTTTAATTGATAATCGACAATTTGTGTCATGCGATGAACTTGATCTTCTGCTAATTTCGAAAAAGCATCATGTTCGTGGTTTTGATCGGATTGAACCGCATTCTGTAATACCGCAAGTGGTGTTTTAATGCTATGCGCTAAATTACCCAGTGCATCACGGTAACGTGTAATATGATTACGCGTTGAATTAATCAGCGCATTTAAATTATTAGTTAAACCTTGTAATTCTTTAGGATATGAACCAGTTAAATTATCAGCAATACCGGCTTCAATATTTTCCAGATCGATTGCAACTTGTCGCAGTGGTTTTAAACCCCAGCGTAAAATAAAGCCCTGAGCAATTAATAATAAAAGAGCTGCGCCCCCTAACCAGGTAAATAAACTGTTACGAAAGTTATCAATTTGTGGATTAAAGCCACCTAATTCTTCGCCTATTCGTAAAATATATAAAGGCGTTTCACCATCACGATAATCAAATTTCACACCACGGCTAATTACATAATATTCAAAACCGTGCTTTGTTGAAACGGTTTCATAAACCTGTTCACCAACATCCGGAAATGTTAAAAAGTTAAATTTTAATCCTGTGGCAGATAATGAATGCCAATGATCCGAGCCATCGGCCTGACTGTATTGTGCAAAAATTCCGGAAGTCACCAAAGACATTCTGGGATCAGGTAATTCACCCGGTATAGAAATTTTGTTGATGCCGGGTTCAAGAGCTCCGATTAGATTATAAATTTGATCTTGCAAGCGGTCTTCTAGAGCCGAGCGGGCACTGTCACGAAAGGCTTGATCCAGCACGAGTCCGGTTAGGCCGAGAAATGCGACTAATATTAATGTTGCAGCAAGTAAAATTCGAACATGAAGTGACAGAGTCATGCGTTTTCAGGTTTTGAATTGCTTTCGTTGTGTTCAATGTTAAAACGATAACCACGTCCTCGAAGAGTTTCAATCGGTACATAACTATTATCCGGATCGAGCTTTTTGCGTAATCGTCCAACAAATACTTCGATAACATTGCTATCGCGGTCAAAATCCTGATCATAGATGTGTTCGGTTAGTTCGGTTTTAGATACCACTTTTCCGGGATTTAAAATAAAATATTCGAGCACTTTATACTCGTATGCAGTAAGTTCTTGTTGCACATCATTAACATGCACGCTTTGTGCAGTTGTATCGATTGTTATTGGTCCACACTGGATAGTAGCCTGGCTAACACCAGAAGCACGGCGGATCAGGGCTCGAACTCGGGCAATCAATTCTTCCTGATGAAATGGTTTCACTAAATAATCATCAGCTCCCGATTCCAGTCCTTCAACTTTTTGTTGCCAACGATCACGTGCTGTTAGAATTAATATTGGAAATTTAATGCCGTCTTTTCGCCACTGTTGAATCACTTCGATGCCAGTTAATAATGGCAAGCCTATATCAACTATGGCAAGATCAAATGGATATTCAGTTCCCATGTAAACTGCTTTTTTACCATCTAAGGCGGTATCAACTGCAAAACCTTCTTTTTGAAGTTGGCTTTTTAATTGTTCAGAAAGGGTAACCTCATCTTCGACTACTAATATTCTCATGGTGGTATTCGTTTGTAAGTGATTTTAAGTTACGGGTTTATAAAATACTTTAACATGGCCATTTGGCATTAAAACTTTAATTCGGTGTTTAACTTTATTGTCGATAGTAACAGTATCAGCCGATATTATTTTACCGTTAGTTTGATTTCGAATTTCTTGTACTGCAGTATCAAGACTGTCAGTCTGCTCTGCATAGCCACTTGATGTAGATAGTATTGCATAAAGACTGATCAATATAGCGATGAACACAGAAGTTAATTTTTTATTGCCGTTAATTTTTCGACTCATGATAAAAACACTCATTTTAATGTAATTTATGAACTAATCGTTGATTGCGAATAATTGTAGCAAATTAATAATAATAATAGTCATAAAATAACTTGAATAATTTTAGCTGAGTTGCAAGTAAATAGAGTCTTAATGATGTAATCCACCTACAATGACTGCACCTGTTATGACTCCCAAGGCAGTTGCAGCACCATCGCCTCCGGATAGGTCATTTGCAATAGCACCACCAAGGGCACCGCCAACTATGGTTGCAACTGGATTGATATGATTATCGTAACTGCTATAACTCACATAATGTCGATAGTGCCGTGAGTGATGTCCATGATTGTGACCATAATAATGCTGTTGCTTATGTGGGCGATGATGATGGCGGTGATTATGTGAACGGTAATGTCTTCTTTCATGTCGTGAATATCGACTTCTATCGCGAGAGTGCGAATAAGCATTGTCACGATGATGTGGTGAATGATGTCTACTTTGGCCCATCGGACGTTCATTCTTGTACTGGTGATCGTTATCATGATCATAATCGGAGCTGGCATAAGCTAAGTTACTAGTTAACAATCCAGTAAGGCTTATAAACACAATGCTCAGTAATAGTTGTGGTTTTTTTATAGTCGATTTTTTTATTGTATATATCATGATGGTTACTCCTGACAATGGTTTCTAACTCGGTATAAAGTTAATATTTTATTTACTGCTTACTGTAACAATAGTGTTTGCTCGCTGAATCTATGCTGAACAGGATTAATTAAATTAAGTTAAGTTAACTTATTGATATTTATGCACTTTAACTTGATACTAAAGCTGGAAATAATTATTTGAGTAGTTATAGATTAAAATTTTATGATTCTGAATTTAATGATAATAGCTGTGTGTTGCCGCCAATTGCAGCTGTATTATGACTTACGGTTTTTTCGATACAAAAACTCGCCAGGTAATGCGGGCCACCTGCTTTGGGGCCAGTGCCCGAACGACCACGGCCACCAAAGGGTTGCACTCCAACCACAGCACCAATCATATTTCGATTAACATAAACATTTCCAATGTTGGCATGATTCACCACCGTTTCAATGGTGCTTAATATTCGGCTATGCACACCAAGTGTTAAACCGTAGCCACTGTCATTTATTTGCTGGATAACATCAATTAAATTTTGCTGTTGATAGCGAATGATGTGTAATATCGGCCCGAATATCTCATTAGGAATTTGAGATAAATGAGTAATTTCATAAATTGCAGGTGCAATATAAAAGCCATTGAGATTCGAGTGTGATTCAGGATCTAAATTTTTGTGATATAGCGAAGTAGCAAATTCACTGTTATTTAAAAATTCATGGTGAGCAGTAATTTTATCAAGCGCATTTTTATCGATTAAAGGGCCAATATCCGCAGCAAGATTTTTAGGGTTTAAAATTTGGAGTTGTTGCACTGCACCAATTAATAATTCGATAACTTTATCTGCAATATCGTCTTGAAGGTATAAAAAACGCAACGATGAACAGCGTTGCCCGGCACTATTAAACGCAGAGTTGATAACATCAATACTAAGTTGTTCGAGTAAGGCCGAACTATCTGCTATTAAACAATTCATACCACTGGTTTCTGCCACAAACGGAATCATCGCTCCATCTCGTTTCGCTAAATTTTGTTGTATCGCATTAGCACTGGCTAACGAGCCGGTGAAAACCACACCGGACAAGTCCGGGTGACTTAATAATGGGATACTGATGATTTTACTCGATGACGGTATGAAAGAGATTACACCATCTGGAATTCCAGCCTGATAACATAAGCTTATTATTTTTGAGGCGCACAAACTGGTTTGTTGCGCGGGTTTTGCTAACACACAATTCCCGCTAACCATTGCAGCAGCTATCTGCCCGGTAAAAATGGCAATCGGGAAATTCCATGGGCTGATGCAGGCATAAATACCACGCGCCTGAAATTGTAATATATTGTTTTCACCGGTTGGGCCGGGTAGTAATTGATCCTGAAATAATGAAAGTGCCTGATCGGCATAGTAGCGACAGTAATCAACAGCTTCTCTAATTTCTGATATCGCATCCGGAATACAACGGCCGGCTTCACGAACACACAAGGCAATGAGTTCGAGTTTATTGTCTTCAATTAAATCGGATAACGTATATAAATATTCAGCGCGAATTTTTACGTCAGTTTTTGACCATGTCGCAAAAGCAGATTTAGCCAGCTTCATTGAGGTGTGAATATCTTCTGCTGTTGCAAGTGTTACCTCACCAACAATGTCATTAATATCGGCAGGGTTGGTAATTGTTAATATTTGTTGTTTGTCATTCTTTGAGGAATTTGAATTTTCGTTTATTAACGGCCTTGCATAGTATTGTTTGGAATAACACTGAGTAAAGACTTTATTTAATTTATTGAGTTGCTCTGAGTGTGTTAAATCAATCCCCGTCGCCATGATGCGAGTTTCCTGATGAGTTTGTGCTTGCAATAACTCACACGGTAGCGGTATGTTTGGATGATAGTGGTTAGTATTGTGTGATACCCGATTAATGGGGGATTCAATAATGTTTTTGATGTCGATACTGTGATCTTCAATTCGTTGTACAAATGATGTGTTGGCACCATTTTCAAGCAAGCGCCGCACCAGGTAGGGTAATAAACTTTTGTAGGCGCCAACTGGGGCATAAATACGGCAGGTTATTTGATAGTGTTTTAACAAGCTATCATATAATAATTCACCCATGCCGTATAAACGTTGAAATTCAAATTTATTTGAATCATTTGCAGTTTGCTCGGTAATATTTGAGTATGAAATAATGCTCGCGATAGTATGTGCATTATGGGTAGCGAATTGTGGGTAAATATAATCACATTTTAATAATCGTTGCGCACAACATAAGTAGGATAGATCGGTATTTTCCTTACGGCTATACACCGGGTAATGCTGCAAGCCAAGTTGTTGTGCTAACTTAATTTCAGTGTCCCAGTAAGCACCCTTTACTAGTCGAACGGATATCGAGCAATGTGTCTTGCTACTGATATCGTCTAACCAGTTGATCACAGATAAACTTCGGTGTTGATATGCCTGAACAGCAAGCCCAAGCCCTGACCAATTGTATTTTGTCGCGATGTTAAACATAAATTTAAAAGCATCCAGCATAATATCAAGTCGGTTTGCTTCTTCGGCATCAATGGTGAGTGCAACATTTTTTTCAATAGCCAGTTCTATTAACTGCTTTAATTTTGGATAGAGTGTTTCTTTAAAACTACCTTGTTGAGCATATTCATAACGCGGGTGTAGAGCAGATAATTTAATGGAAATTGAATTAGAATAATTGATTTTTTTATTATTTAATTTATTTGATACGGTATTAATGGCATGTAAATAGGCATTAAAATAATCTTGCGCCATCTTATTAGTGATGGCAGCTTCGCCTAACATATCAAAAGAATAAATTTTTTCATTATTATTATTTTTACTAAATTGAATTGCCGCTTCGATTGTTTCTGAAATAACAAATTGTTGCCCCATAAACCGCATGGCTTCTTTTAGCGCTGCTCTGATTACCGGTTCACTTGATTTGCTGATTAGCGAATATAAATAATGATTTACATTGTTGGTAACATCAGATTCTAAGCGAACTATTTTACCGGTTAACATTAAACCCCAGGTAGAAGCATTAACAAATAATGAGTGACTCTCACCAAGATGCTGTTGCCAGTTACTGCTGCTAAGTTTATCTTTAATCAGTTTATCTGCAGTCGCAGCATCGGGAATGCGTAGCAATGCTTCGGCGAGACACATTAACACCACACCTTCCTCGGTGGACAAACTATATTGCCGTATAAAGGCCAGAATTCCGTGTTGTTCTGCTTGTCGGTCGCGAACCTGTTGCACTAAATCACCGGCTAACTGATTAATAAATTGATCACGGGTGTTATTGGATTTAATTAATTTTAAAAGTAATTTAACCTGCTCATTTTCATCAATGGCAGTATCGGCTACGATTTTTTGTCGTAATAAGGAATTTTCATGTAGTGCATGAGAAAATATCATAGGATACTTTATGTCATTAAACGTAATAAAAGTTTAGACTAAAGAAATGCTCATTAACGAATAACAATATAAAAAATATTAAAATAGTCGATGTCATATCCATAACTACTGGAGCAATATATGAAATATAAATTTTTAGTATTCATCCTGTTTTTTAATACATTAAATGCACAGGCTGCAGTTCAAACCAAAAAAATTCAATATCAGTCTGGTGGTGTCACCATGAATGGTTATCTTGCGTTTGATGACAGTATAAAAACAAAACGGCCTGGTATTTTGGTGGTGCATGAGTGGTGGGGGCATAATGACTATGCTCAAAAACGTGCACGCATGTTAGCAACACTGGGTTACACCGCTTTTGCTCTCGATATGTACGGTGATGGTAAAACAGCATCGCATCCTGATGATGCTGCAAAATTTTCACAACAGGTATTTGCCAATTTAAATGTTGCCGAGGCGCGCTTTAAAAAAGCACTGGAGATTTTAAAACAACAAAAAACCACCGATGCCGGTAAAATTGCTGCTATTGGTTATTGCTTCGGTGGTGGTGTGGTACTCGAGATGGCACGACGTGGTCTGGATTTGGATGCGGTGGTGAGTTTTCATGGTAGTTTAGGCATTAAAACTATTCCAAAGCCCGGCAGCGTTAAAGCAAAAATTCTGGTGCTCAATGGCAAAGCCGATCCGTTCACCACGCAACAACAAATCACCAATTTTAAGAAAGTAATGGATAACGCCAAAGTGGATTATGAATTTGTCAATTATGACAATGCGAAACATTCCTTTACTAATCCTGATGCCAATAAATACGGCAAGCAATTTAGTCTTCCGCTGCAATACAACAAAAAAGCCGATGAAGCATCGTGGAACAAGATGCAGCAATTATTTAAAACGGTATTTGAAAAATAATGGAAATTGGGAGAAGAAATTCTCGTGATTCCGGCATACATTTAGCTGGAATCTAAATAACTATTCCTAATCCATGACGACCAAAAGAGCAAGAGCAGTGAAGGTGCAAGCGAGTTTCAAGACTGTCAGCAGCAGGGATGCTGCTGTCGAGCTTACAGGGACGTATTTACAGCGTGTCT
>CAYOHQ010000178.1:0-7176 GCA_964403805.1 uncultured Thioalkalispiraceae bacterium
GAAGCCATTTTTACTTAACGTGAAATTTAATGCGTCAGCAAGATCCGGGGCGGTATCAACCAGGGTGCCATCGAGATCAAATAATATTGTTTTGATACTCAACTGTAAATCCTGATTTTGATATTATTGTTAATCAGCTTTAGAACAGTGCATGAGGTAATTGACACTAACATCAAAACCAAGAGAATATTTTTTGGTGAAAACATTATAAGTCATCCCCGTTAGTTCTCGAACAGATAGTCCAACATGTCGAGCCCAGGCTTCCAGTTCGGCTGGTGATATAAATTTATTGTAGTCATGCGTACCTTTAGGAAGAAGTCGCAATAGATATTCTGCACCAACAATCGCAAATAAATAGGATTTGGGATTTCTGTTTATCGTTGAAAAGAAAACATGCCCACCGGGTTTTACCAGTTTATAACAAGACTCTATAACTGAATGTGGATCGGGAACGTGCTCCAGCATTTCAAGGCAGGTTACTACATCAAATTGTTGTGGATTTTTTTCAGCAAATTCTTCGGCTGTTGATTGTTGGTAATCTACTTTAACACCAGATTCAAGAGCATGAAGTTTTGCTACATTTAATGGTGCTTGCCCCATATCAATCGCCGTTACAGTGGCTCCGGCTTGTGCCATTGATTCAGACAAAATACCACCGCCACAACCAACATCCAGAACCTCTTTACCAGACAAATCGGCTCGTCGGTCGATGTAATTCAGGCGTAATGGATTAATTTCATGTAACGGTTTGAATTCACTGCTTGGATCCCACCAGCGCGAGGCCAGAGCTTCAAATTTTGCGATTTCAGCAGAGTCGATATTTTTAGTAGTATTCATATTCAGATTTTAACGATTTAGTTGTATGAGGTATAGTCATAATCTTAATTATGATGAATTTTTTCATGCCATTGTTTCGCAGATTGTAGTAATGCGGATAAGTCCAGTGTTGTTAGTTCCCTATCTTTTAATAGATGCGCTCCATTGACCCAAACGTGTTTAATTTGCTCACGAGTACTGGAATAGATAATCTGCGAGAGTGGATTATACAAAGGTTGGGTTTCAATCGTATTTAAATCAATAGCCACCAGATCAGCTGATTTAGCGACTTCGATTGAGCCGATACTGTTTTCCATGCCCAATGCTGTGGCACTATTGATTGTTGCCATTCGCAATATCTGTTCAGCGCTGACGGCTTGTGCGTTTTGCGCCACGGCTTTTCCTAACAACGCAGCCGATTGCATTTCACCAAGCATATCCAGATCATTATTACTGGCTGCACCATCGGTACCGAGTGCGACATTAATGTCGTTATCCAGTAACTGTTGCACAGGGCAATAACCACTGGCTAATTTCAAGTTTGATTCAGGACAATGCACGATATTAATGCCGTTATCAGCGGCTAATTTTATGTCATCATCAATAAGTTGAGTCATGTGTGACGCTAATATTCGAGGGGATAACAGACCGAGTTTTTCTAAGCGTGTTATTGGTCGATTTCCGTGAATTTTTATGGCCTCATTCACTTCAAATTCAGTTTCATGTAAGTGAATTTGAATTGGAATATCTAACTCATCTGCCAATATTGATAATTTTTTAAAGCCATCATCCGAAACGGTGTAGGGGGCATGGGGAGCAAACGCAGTTTTGATTAAACTATGGTGTCGAAGATTATCGTGTAGTGCTAGACCTTTATTTAAGTAATCTTCTTCGTTTTGAGCATAGGCCGATGGGAAGTTAATTAAAATTAATCCTAACATTGCTCTAATACCGGCTTGTTCTACTGCAGCAGCTGTTTGTTCCGGGAAAAAATACATGTCTGTAAAACAGGTTGTACCACTACGTAACATTTCGGCTATCGCAATTTGAGAGCCGGTGAACACAAATTCGGGATTAACCCATTTTGATTCGGCTGGCCAGATATGATTGGTTAACCAATCCATTAGCGGTAAATCATCTGCTAAACCCCGTAACAGGGTCATTGGACTATGACCATGGCAATTGATTAAACCTGGAATAATGGCATGATTGGATAACTGATATTCTGATAATGCATCATATGGATGATTTGTATTGGCAGATGCGAAGATGTCGATAATTTTGCCATCTTTTATCGCTATTGAATGATCCTGTAAAATATCATTGTTCTTGTTTACTGTTATTACCCAACTGGCGTGGATTAAAGTATCTATTATTTGTGTCATGGCAAATAAGCTACAGGAAATGCTCTATGCTTGACAAGTTTTTAGAAAATGTCGAGAGGAAATGAGTGTATTACACCCTTTAACTCGAAATCTTCCAGAGTCTCTTAAAATCGATCTCAAGCATGATTGAATATAGCTAGTTCATCACGATTTATGGTATAATTTCGCCTTTAAAACGCGGCTAAAAAGCGCGTTCCCAATTATAAATAAAATAAGATAAATTTTACCGAAATGATTGATTTTGCTAAGGAAGTCCTCCCGATAAATATCGAAGAGGAAATGAAACAATCCTACCTCGATTACGCTATGAGTGTGATTGTAGGACGGGCATTACCGGATGTTAGAGATGGCTTAAAACCAGTGCATCGAAGAGTGCTTTTTGCGATGCAAGAGCTTGGAAATGAGTGGAATAAGCCTTATAAAAAATCAGCCCGTGTTGTCGGTGATGTAATCGGTAAATATCATCCTCATGGTGATACTGCGGTATATGACACCATCGTTCGAATGGCTCAGCCTTTCTCGCTTCGCTATATGTTAATAGATGGTCAGGGTAACTTTGGCTCGGTAGATGGCGATTCACCTGCTGCGATGCGTTATACCGAAGTGCGGATGTCTAAAATTGCACATCTGTTATTATCCGATCTCGATAAAGATACTGTTGATTTTGCCTCAAATTACGATGATTCCGAACAAGAGCCCGTTATTTTACCTACGCGTGTACCGAACCTGCTAGTTAACGGTTCGTCCGGTATTGCTGTTGGTATGGCTACCAATATTCCACCGCATAATCTGATTGAAATCATTAATGCCTGTTTAGCCGTTATCGATAAACCGGATATCGATGTACCGGGATTAATGGAAATTATTCCAGGCCCTGATTTTCCGACTGCCGGGATTATCAATGGTGCGAGGGGAATTGTTGAAGCTTATCATTCTGGCCGTGGTCGAATCTATGTTCGAGGTCGTATCCACATTGAAGTCGATGAAAAATCGGGTAAACAAACTATTGTCATCACTGAATTACCGTATCAGGTTAACAAAGCACGTTTGCTTGAGCGTATTGCCGAACTGGTTAAAGATAAAAAACTGGAAGGCATCACTGAGTTAAGGGATGAATCCGATAAAGACGGCATGCGCGTTATTATTCAATTGCGTCGCGGTGAAATTGCCGATGTCATGATAAATAATCTATACCAGTATACACAATTGCAAAGCGTGTTTGGTATTAACATGGTTGCGCTGGTTGATGGCCAACCAAAATTATTAAATTTAAAATCGATTCTAGAATACTTTGTTAGACACCGACGTGAAGTTGTCACACGACGAACGATTTTTGAATTACGTAAAGCCAGAAAAAAAGCACACGAGCGTGAAGGTCTCGCCATTGCACTTGTTAATATTGATCCTATTATTGCATTAATTAAAGCAGCTAAAAATCCGGCTGAAGCAAAACAACAATTGGTTGATACTCCCTGGAAACCGGGTGTGGTAATTGATATGTTATCAAAATCGGGTGCAGATTCATCGCGACCAGAAGGCTTGGGTGATGAATATGGATTATTAGATGATCAATACCATCTGTCTCCATCTCAGGCTCAAGCAATATTAGACATGCGATTACATCGTTTGACTGGTTTAGAGCAAGACAAAATAATTGCAGAATACGAAGAGTTGCTAGCTCTAATTGCAGAGTTACTTGAAATTTTGTCCAGCACAGAACGATTAATGGAAATAATTAGAGAAGAATTACTTGAAGTTAAAGAACAGTTTGGTGATGAGCGACGAACTGAAATTGTATCTTCACAAGAAGATTTGACGATTGAAGATTTAATTACCGAAGAAGATGTTGTGGTTACTTTATCGCATGAAGGCTATGTGAAATCACAATTATTATCGACCTATAGCGCACAACGTCGTGGTGGTCGTGGTAAGGCTGCAACTTCGGTTAAAGATGAAGACTTTATCGATAAATTATTTGTCGCAAATACGCACGATATTATTTTATGTTTCTCAAGTCGTGGCAAAGTATATTGGTTAAAAGTATTTGAATTACCACAGGCAGGTCGAACGGCGCGTGGTCGACCGATTATTAATTTATTACCACTGGACGAAGGTGAACGGATTAATGCAATTTTGCCTATTCGAGAATACGAAGAAGATAAGTTTGTGTTTTTCACAACATCGTGTGGAACAGTAAAGAAAACACCATTAAAAGATTTTTCTCGTCCGCGTTCGTCCGGAATTATTGCAATTGATTTACGAAAAAATGATCAATTAATTGGCGTTGAAATTACCGATGGTAATAGAGACGTTATTTTGTTTTCCAGTTCGGGTAAGTCGATTCGTTTTGATGAAAATGATGTTCGACCAATGGGACGATCCGCAGTTGGTGTTCGTGGTTTAAAATTACAACCAGGTCATAGCGTAATATCGATGATTATTTCTGGAGACGGTTTTGTATTGACCTCAACCGAGAATGGTTTTGGTAAACGAACATCAATCGAAGATTATCCGGTTCATGGTCGTGGTGGTTTGGGTGTGATATCCATTCAAACTTCGGAGCGAAATGGTGCTGTTACAGGTGTTGAGCTGGTATCAGGTGACGATGAAATCATGTTGATTACAAATCAGGGCACCTTGGTTCGAACCCGTGTTGAAGAAATATCAATTATGGGTCGCAATACTCAGGGCGTTAAATTGATTAGCTTGAGCAATGACGAAAAATTAAATGGCATAGAACGCATTGAAAATATTCAGCCAGAAGAAGTATCCGGTGAATCAGATGCTTCAGATGAAAATACCGATTAACAGTAATTAAAACCAACGATTAAATATCAAAATAAAAACAAGGAGTTTGGTGTACTATGCCAAAGATTTATAATTTTAGTGCCGGGCCGGCAATATTACCGGCTGATGTTTTAACGACTGCTCAGAATGAATTACGCGATTGGCACGGATCAGGTATGTCCGTTATGGAAATGAGTCATCGCGGTAAAGAATTCATGTCGATTGCTGAAAAAGCAGAAGCAGATTTGCGCGAGTTAATGGCGATCCCTGAGAATTATAAAGTATTATTTTTACAGGGCGGAGCATCAAGTCAGTTTGCAATGATCCCCATGAATATATTGGATGGAAAAACCTCGGCTGATTATATTAATACCGGGGCATGGTCTAAAAAAGCCATTAAAGAAGCTAAAAATTTCTGCGATGTTAACATTGCTGCAAGCAGTGAAGCACAAAATTTTACAACAGTACCAGCTCAAGCTGACTGGACATTAAATAAAGACTCGGCTTATGTGCATTTTACTCCGAACGAAACTATCGGCGGTGTAGAGTTTCCGTTTCTTCCTGATACTGGAAATGTACCATTAGTCGCTGATATGTCATCCACTATTTTGTCACGTCCAATTGATGTTTCTAAATACGGGATTATTTATGCAGGCGCACAAAAAAATATCGGCCCAGCCGGATTAACGGTAGTCATTATTAGAGATGATTTAGTTGGATTAGCTGCGGATAAAACGCCTTCGCTATTTAATTATAAAGATCTGGCGGATAACGATTCAATGTTAAATACACCGCCAACATTTGGCTGGTATCTGGCAGGTTTGGTTTTTGACTGGCTGAAAACAAATGGCGGACTTAAGGCGATTGCAGAAATGAATAAACGCAAGTCCGATAAATTATACAAAGCAATTGATGATTCAGGGTTTTATAACAGCCCGGTAACTGTGGAATGCCGCTCATGGATGAATGTCCCGTTTACTTTGGCGAATGCAGATTTGGATAAAACATTTTTATCCGAAGCCGGTGATGCCGGTCTGCTTTCATTAAAAGGGCATCGATCAGTGGGTGGTATGCGAGCCAGTATTTATAACGCCATGCCAGAAGACGGTATTGATGCTCTGATTAACTTTATGGCGGATTTTGAAAAACGAAACGGGTAAATAAGGAAATCATGTACAAAATTCTAACATTAAATAATATTTCAGTTGCCGGGATCGAGCGCTTGCCTCGTGATTCTTATGAAGTTGCATCTGAAGTAACGCATCCCGATGGTATTATGCTTCGTTCATTTAAAATGCATGATATGGCTATACCGGAATCACTCAAGGCAGTTGGTCGTGCTGGTGCAGGGGTTAATAATATCCCGGTTGACAAGATGTCTGCCAAAGGTATTCCGGTTTTTAATGCGCCGGGTGCAAATGCTAATGCAGTTAAAGAACTGGTAGTGGCAGGCATGTTATTAGCTTGTCGCAATATTTGTCAGGCATGGGACTATACAACACAGCTCGAAGGTGATGATGCCGCAGTTTCAAAAAGTGTTGAAGCCGGTAAAAAACAATATGGTGGGTTTGAGTTACCCGGTAAAACGCTTGGTATTATAGGGTTGGGAGCAATTGGTCGTTCTGTGGCAGACGTTGCACTACAACTTGGTATGAACGTTATTGGATATGATCCTGGTATCACCATTGAAGGTGCATGGCGTTTATCATCCAAAGTAGAGAAAGCAGAAAATGTGGATGCCTTATTAGCAAAAGTAGATTTTGTTACATTCCATGTGCCGTTAATTGATGCCACTAAAAATATGATAAACAAAGATCGTCTGGCAATCATGAAAGATAATGCTGTCATTTTAAATTTTGCACGTGCGGGTATTATTGATGATGCAGCGGTACTGGACGCGATTAAAAGCAATAAAATTTATGCTTATGTTTGTGATTTTCCAACAAACGAATTAAAAGGACAGGATCGTGTTATCACATTGCCTCATCTTGGAGCATCTACTGTTGAAGCTGAAGATAATTGTGCCATTATGGTTGCTGATCAAATTAAAGATTATCTTGAGAACGGTAATATCGTTAATTCCGTTAATTTTCCGACTATCGATATGCCCAGAACCAATGGCCATCGAGTAACCATTGTAAATAATAATGTGCCGAATATGTTAGGCCAAATATCAACAGCTACGGCT
>CAYOHQ010000179.1:0-7173 GCA_964403805.1 uncultured Thioalkalispiraceae bacterium
GTTGCTACTTCTTTGGTAAATTGTTCATCTGCAACCAGAGCAGTCGCTTCAAAATTTAAATGCATTGATCGATTGTCAATATTAACAGTGCCAACTCCGGCTAATGTGTTATCAATAAGAATGACTTTTTGATGCATGAATTTTGTATTATATCGGTATAGCTTTACACCATAATCAATCATGCAAGAATAATAGGTAAATGAAGCCAATTCGACAACACTTATATCTGCTTTCCCCGGTAATATAATTCGCACATCAACACCTCGAATTGCAGCAGCTTGTAGTGCGCGTAGTAATACATCATCAGGAACAAAATAGGGGCTAGTGATCCACAAACGTTGATGTGCCATATTAATTAGAGTTGTAAACAGGATGCTGCAGTTTGATAAGTCGTCAGCCGGGCCAGTATTTACAATTGATACCGCTTGATTTGAATCACATGAGCATTTTATTGTTTTGCTGTTAGCAGCAACGTTACCTGTTGCCCAATACCAGTCTTTTAAAAAGGATAATTGAATGTGCTGACTGGCTGGCCCTGTGATTCTTAAATGTGTATCACGATACTCTAAATATTCATCTCCAAGATTTAATCCTCCGATAAAACTGATTTCACCATCAATGATTAAGAATTTACGATGATTTCGAAAATTTATTTGAAACCGATTATTTCTTCCTTTCGTTGTTTTGAAACCACTGACATTTATTAATTCTTTACGCATCGAGTCGAAGAAGTTATCGGAAGTACTCAAACTTCCAATTTCGTCATATAGAAAATGTATTGTAACCCCAAGACGAGCTTTAGTAATTAAGGCATCACGTATGCGCCGACCGGTTTTATCGTCTCTAACAATAAAAAATTGTACGTAGATAAATTTTGATGCTAATTCAATAGATTCTACCATTGCGTCATAGGTAGCTTTGCCATCAATCAATAATTCAACTTGATTGTCCTTTGTGAATGGAATTCGGGTAAGGTGCTGAACGACAGTTTCGATGGTTTCTAATTGTAAATTTGATTGCGCTTTATGTGCGATCATATGTGTAAACCAATCAGCCCATTGTTTTCCAATGTCTTTTTCTTTTGCTCGCATAAGCTCGGCATAGCCATTGAAACGTGTACGCCCAAAAAGCAGGTAGAATGGAATTGCAATAATCGGTATTGCAATTAGGGAAATAATCCATGCGATAGTACCCTGAGAAGAACGCGAACTCATTACAACATCAAGCGCGAAGAGAATACCAACAAGTTCGGCAATGAACAGAATAACGCCAGCAGCAGTGAAATATTGTAAATCGAGCATACTATACCAGGTACCTGTCTCGGCATTAACAACTTAAATTATATCACTTCCAGTTAATTAACTCGATATAATATCTTTTTTTCATTATACAGATGTATTACAGAACAGGTTGTATTAACGTATACAGATATTTGATAGACTGTTTTAATCCTTTAAATTTAATATTAAATAGATAATGAAAAAATACAGATTATTCTTAATTTTGATATTAACCTTAAGTATCAGTCAGGCTCATGCTGCAGTATCCCATAGTGCTTCATATGACTGGTATACAATTGAAAGTAAAAATTTCCGTTTGCATTATCATAACGGCGAATTTGAACTGGCGAAACAGACTTTAAATATCGCTGAACGGGTGCACAATAAATTAAGCGCATGGATAAAATGGCAACCAGAGGATAAAACTGAATTATTGCTATCCGATGAATACGATACGTCGAATGGTGCTGCCACGCCTTTCCCATCAAATCGTAGTTTTTTATATGTAACACCTCCCGATTCAATTTCCAGTCTGGAAGATCATGCCGGGTGGTTGGAAACCTTAATCATTCATGAATATTTACATATATTGCATCTCGATAAATCCATTAACTCAGCAACAATCTGGCGTACTATTTTTGGTCGAAGTCCCCTATTTCTTTTTAATACATTTCCAGCAGCTTCATTACCGGGGTGGGGAATTGAAGGATTGGCGACTTATAAAGAAACGGACAAAAAACGTGGCATAGGTCGAGGGCAGTCCAGTTACTTTGACATGCTTATGCGATTGGAAGTGGCGAATGGCATTAAACCCGTTCATCAGGTTAATCAACCAATTTCAAGTTGGCCGATGGGCACGACCAGTTATTTATACGGTGTCAACTACTATCAATTTATTGAGAAGCAATACGGTGCTACTACTATTAATAAATTAATAGATGATTATTCTGGTGAATTTTTTCCTTTCCGCATTAATAATAATACTGAAGAAGTCGTTAATAAAAATCTGGTTGTATTATGGACAGAATTTGAGGACTATCTCGCTAAAAAACATCGACCAAAAATCGAGGCTATTAAAAGTAAAGGTATTCGAGCGGGTAAACAACTCACAAATAATGGTTATTTCGATGAATCTCTACGATCATTGCCCGATGGCAGATCATTTTTCGTTAGTTACGATGCTCAACGTAATACAGCACTAATGCAACGCGATAAAACTACAATTAAAAAACTTTTAAGAGTTGAATCAGGAACCAGACTCGATGTGCATGAAACTTCAGGATTATTATTAGCACAACCTACATTATGCGATAACAGCCAATATTTTTACGATTTATATCATGTAGACATTAACTCTGGAGATATTAATCGATTAACAAACTGCGCGCGTTATCGTATGGCTAGTTGGAGTCCTGATGGTTCGCAAATTATTGCTGTGTATAATCATTTAGGCAAAAATGAATTACATCTACTCGATAAAACCGGTAAAAAATTAAAAACGCTTTGGCAGGGAAAACAGTGGCAGGTCGTTTCTTATTTTGATTGGTCACCAGACGGAACTTCCCTGGTTGCAGCAATTTATCGTAAAAAATCGGGATGGAATTTGGAACAATTTAATATTAATGAATCACGTTGGCAGTTGTTAACCAATGATAATGAAATTCAAAACTATCCAATTTATAGTCTTGATGGAAAAAGTATTATTTACAGTGCCGAACACGATGGTGTATATAATATTTTTGAATTGACACTAAATACAAAACAACTTACTCAGCTTACCAATGTAATGGGTGCTGCTTTTTACCCAGCAGTTAATGCTGAGGGCGATTTATTATACATTGGCCATAATAGTGATGGTATGGATCTATATAACATATCATCTACCGAACAATTAAAGTCAAACGTTAAAAATAATACTAAGAATAAAAATAAAACAACTGGAGTCGCCTTGCAACAAGCTCCAGAGGTTAACGTTAGTGATCCTGAAGACTATTCACCCTGGTCAACTTTACGACCTCGATGGTGGATGCCTATATTAGCTTTTGGGAATGATTCATCACTTGTAGGCTTAACAACCAGTTCCTTCGATATTTTATCCCGACATAATTATATAGCGTCATTTATCTATGATTTTGAAAATGAAGTGGCATTAGGCTCTTTGGATTATATATATGATCGATATTATCCTATATTAAAATTACATTATGATCGTAGTTTGGATATTTTGTATGATTCTAATGATAAATTTGCACGAGCAAAAGTAAGTGATGAAACACAAGCAGAAATCGTACTACCCTTTTTAAGTTTACGAGATCGATTCACAATTCATTTTGGAGTCGGTCGTGAAACAACAAGTGACGCAAGAGTCGCAGAAGGCATACCGGTTGCGAAAGAATTTCAAAACGCTTTTTATGGAATATCTGCACTATATAATAATGCAACACGACATGCTCGTTCTATTAGCCGAAACGAAGGCAGGGAAATAACGCTTACATTTGAAGATAGTGATTCATTTGATAAAAGTTTTTATAAGGGATCGATTCAATCCTTGGATTGGCGAGAATACATTCCGCTTGGGGGGGCTCATGTTTTTGCACTTAGAGCAGTGTTTGGACGTGGTGATAAAAATTCAAAACCCTTCCAATTAGGAGGCAGTGCTAATACTACTTTTTCACCAGCAGTGTTGGGCGGAACTTTACAAGATTCACCATTTAATCGGCGTAAATACAAATTACGTGGATACTCTAATGGTTTAAATTCGCTCATTGGTAATAATATCAATGTGTTGTCAACAGAATACCGGTTTCCGATATTCAAGCTGGAACGCAGCTATATGACACCACCCGTTGGAATTCATGAATTTTATGGTGCAGTATTTTATGATACTGGTACAGCATGGTATGACTCGACTATTAACGAAAAATATTATTCCGGTGCCGGTGCCGAGCTCACTGTTGCATCCAATTTCTTTTTCCATAATCGATTAAATATTGTTTTCGGCTATGCTCATGGCTTTGATGACATTATTGGTGAAAACAAAAGTTACTTACGGTTAGATGCTTCATTTTAGTTCTGTGCCACTATATAATAGTATACAGGTAGCTATTGTATTGAAAAGGTAAAGGATTATATCAAAATGATATTTAGACATAAACGTTATCTACTAAAATCGATTAGTACTTTTCTCCTGATGCTATTTTTGAGTAGTTGTTCAATGATAGCAATTGATGATAGCGAATTTTATGGGCCATCATCTCCCAAAGATCGCATTCTTTCTAGTGCGGAAGTAAAACAAGAAAAATTCATTTCGTTTACTGATAAAGTTCAACCTATATTAAGCCAACGCTGCGCCGTGTGTCATAGTTGTAATGATGCGCCATGTCAGCTGAATTTTACATCAATAGAAGGGATCGATCGCGGTGCATCGGTTGAGCCGGTTTATAATGGCACCCGGTTTTTATCACAAAAACCAACCCGTTTGGATATAGATGCAACTACGACAGCGCAATGGCGCGATAAAAAATTCACACCGGTTTTAAATGAAAGAAGACAGAACGCACAAATTAATCTCAATAATTCATTACTCTATAAAGTATTAACAACTAAACGTGCTCATGAATTTTCATCAAAAGGTCGGCTACCCGAAGAATATGGTGTAGGAACTGAATTAATTAAAGACGAATCATTTGTTCATTCACAAACTTGTCCGGATATCAGCGCATACCCGAGCTTTGCGCGAAATAATCCACAGTGGGGCATGCCTTTCGTATTGCCGGCATTATCTCGAGACGAATTTAAAACTATTGAAACCTGGCTAGAGCAAGGAGCCCGTGTTGAACCACTAAAAAAATTACCTGTAAAAATTAAGACTCAAGTAAAAAAGTGGGAAATTTATTTTAATGGAGATTCTAACAAGCAACAATTAATGTCTCGATATTTATATGAACATTTATTTGCAGGACATTTGTATTTTAAAGGTATCTCAAATAAATATTTCTTCAATCTGGTGCGCTCTAAGACACCACCGGGTCAGGATATTGAAATTATTAATACAGTTAGACCGTATAATGATCCAGGTGTTAAACAAGTATATTATCGTTTAAAACGGTATACGCGAACAATCGTCAGTAAAACGCATATGCCTTATGCGTTGAGCGATGATCGGATGAAACGTTATAATGAACTATTTTTAGCCCCGAAATATACTGTTAATACCTTACCTTCTTACGAGGTTGAACTTGCCGCAAATCCGTTTAAAACATTTTCTTTAATTCCTTCAAAAAATCGATATCAGTTTATGCTCGATGAGGCGCAATATTTTGTTTCGGGTTTTATAAAAGGGCCTGTTTGTCGAGGTTCGATTGCACTTAGTGTTATTGATGATCATTTTTGGGTTTTATTCATGGATCCAGATAATGATTATGTCAGTCAGGATTCCAAATTTCTGGAACGCAGTAGCGATAACTTGCGTTTACCATCGGAGCAAGAAAATAGTGCCAGTTTGTTATCAGTATGGAAAACTTATAAAGATACTGCGAATGATTATTTTATCGAAAAATTAAAATACATTGATAAAAAATTTCCTGGAAATAGTGGTTTTGATCTAAAACAAATTTGGGATGGTGATCATAATAACAAAAATGCAGCATTAACGGTCTATCGTCATTATGACAGTGCATCAGTTTTAAAAGGCTTTGTGGGCGAAATACCTAAAACGGGTTGGGTAATCGATTACCCAATATTTGAACGCATACATTATCTGCTTGTCGCTGGTTTTGATGTTTATGGTAAAGTTGGACATCAATTGTCAACTCGATTGTATATGGACATTTTACGCGCAGAAGCAGAATTACAATTCTTAGGATTTATTCCAGTAGAAGACCGTGTGAAATTGCATCGGCATTGGTATAGAGGAACCAATGAAACCGAAGATCTGATTAAAAGTTTAAATAAATTGAATTTTGTACATGAAACAAAAATAAAATATAAAACAAAAGATACCAAAAAAGAATTTTTTGTAAAGGTATCAAAATATTTAAAAAGGGCACAACCAAATCTAACTGATTATATTAACCGTTGTAGTGAGTTTTCACGGCAGTGCCTATCAGATACGTTATCAAAAAGTTTAACATCTGTACAAAAAGCACTAATGGAATTAAGCAATATTAGTGGATTCCGAACCAATGTATTTCCAAACGTGACATTCCTGCGTATTAAAGTGGATGGCAGTCTTAAAAATGATCTGGTTTATACTATCATTCGAAATAAATCATATCTTAATACTACATCACTGATGGTGAGTGAAAAGTCGAGGATGGTCGATGAAGATACAATCGATATCGTTCCTGGTTTTGTGGGGTCATATCCCGATTTTTTCCTGCAAGTCGACTACGGTGATATGGAACATTTTGTTAATCAATATAAAAATATTACCAATGAAGCAGGATATACCCTATTAGTTGATCAATATGGAGTTCGACGAAATAATCCTGCATTTTGGTCATTATCAGACTGGGTTTATAAAAAATATCAATATGATAGTCCGTTATTTGCCGGTCTGTTTGATTTGAACCGATACAAGAACCGGTGATATTAAATATCATTGTTCAGAATAAAGTATAATACTTAAATCATCAGATATTTAGTCAATTTATGTAATTCTAATCATTGTGATACATCAATATATTAATAAAATTAAATTTCATCAGTATTTGCTTCTGTGTTTGCTTATTATTCCATTTTACTGTTCTGCTGATGGTTATGATGATGTGTCGGAAGATGGCGATGATTATGTTTATGTAAAAGTAAAAATTCATGGTGTTGATAAAACCATGAGAAAGAATATAGAACTATTATTTAATTTCAAGAATTTTAATTACAAGGATTATGTTAA
>CAYOHQ010000180.1:0-7155 GCA_964403805.1 uncultured Thioalkalispiraceae bacterium
AAAGTAAAATAAAAGGTGATCTGAATACTGTAGTGGTTAATTCTGCAAATATTACTCAAAAAAATTCAGATACAAAAGTTCAGTTGCAAGGTGAAATAAATCTACGCGATAATTTTTGGTCTTTCGACGGTAATTCACAATGGCAGAATATAACGTGGCCGATAACAGAAGCAATGGTATTAGTAAGTCCAAAAGGAGAACTTACGGGGACAATTACACAAGACGATTATGCATTGCTATTTAATGAGGCTGAATTTAAATATGATAATTATGAGTTTAAAAATATAACTGCTGAAGTTGTTGGCAATTATAAGAAGTTAGACATTAAGAAAATTAGAAGCGAGGTATTAGATGGCAGCATTTCCGGTATAGCTAGCGTAGATTGGAAATCGACTTTTAAGTGGAGCAGTTTATTACAAGGGAAACATCTTAATCCTGCTAATAGTGATGTCAGTCAATTAAGTGTATGGCCGGGTGATGTATCATTTAAAGTAAAGAGCCGTGGAAATATAATCAAAGACAAGTTAAAAGCTCAATTTAAAATTTACGATGCAAAAGGGATTTTGCGAGATAAAAAATTTAAGGCTTATGCAGATTTTAATATTAGTAACCATTTTTACTTAATTAACAATCTAAACCTAAAGCTGGGAGATGCTGAATTAAATTGTTCCGGGAGTATCGGGGAGAAATGGAATTTCAATTGGGATGCTACACAGCTTGAATTGAGCTTAATTGAAAGTGATCTTTCTGGGAAATTGAATAGTTCAGGAATAATAACCGGAAAACGTAAAATGCCAGTGGTTAAAGCTAATATTAATGCCTCTAAAATAATTATTAATGATCAATACAATGTCGACAATTTTTCGTTGGATATGAATATTGATCTCGGTGGAAAACATAATTCAATACTAACTGCTATAGCTAACAATATTACCCATCAGGATTATCAACTGGATTCGCTTGAATTATCGGCAAAGGGTAAACAGGAAAATCACACTATTAAAATTAAAGCAATTTCTGATAAACAGCAACTAACTGTACACATGTTAGGTCGAATTGAAGAGAACATAAATTTAGAGTGGTTAGGTGCAACCACGAGTGGTGACATAAAAAGTGATTTACTTGGTAATTGGAAGCTATCGCCCCATGATGATATAAAAATATCTAAAAGTAGTTTTAACTTCCCTGAATCGTGCTGGCTCAACAAAGAATCAAGTTGGTGCTTTAACAGTCAATGGAGACATAGTAAAAATTTTGATACTGGAGTTAAATTTAAGAATGTCCCTTTGTCATTATTTCATGGTCTAGTCAATAAACAATTTAAGCTTGGTGGAATACTAAATGGCGATGTAGAACTCCATGCCGTAGATAGCAAGATTAAGAATTCTAAAATTTCATTAGATGTCGATGATGGCTATGTTGATATGGTGTTGAACGACAATGTAACTCAATTGTCTAAATTTAAATTAGCAAAATTTCGTTTCGAACATAAAAATAATATTATAAGCAGTAATATGAATGTTCAATTTGAAAAGAAGGAGCAACTTAATGCTAAAATAAAATTAATAGCGCCAGATGAAAATACCCCGATTAATGATTGGCCTATGAAAGGATATTTAAAAGCGAATACTCAGCATCCAGATTTTATTCGTATGGCATACACTGCAATTGATGAGATTAAGGGTGATTGGCAATCTAATATCAAGTTACGAGGTACTATAAATAAACCGGTATTTTCAGGTTTTTCAAAAATAAATAGTTCTCTAATTTCGATTCCAGCTGCTGGTATAGTTCTTAAAAATATTTATTTAGATGCAACATCTATAGCTGATAATAAATTTAAACTTACAGGAAAATTCTTGTCAGGAACAGGTGATGTAAAAATTAACGGCACTTTGATTAGCGATCCAGAAAAAGGTTGGCCCGCACAATTATCTGTGGTGGGTAATAATATTCAAGTTTTTAATGCTAAAAATTCTCATATGGAAATTTCACCAAAGCTAAAATTCAATAAAGTGGCTGAGCGTGTTGATATTAATGGGGTAATTAATATTACTAAAGCAAAAATAAAAACAAAATCGGCTTTACCCCAATCTCTTAATATTTCAGACGATGTGATATTTGTTTACGATCAGGAAACAACCGAAGAACGATTACGACGCAAACAAAGTCGCTGGGATTTTAACAGCGATGTAAAATTCGTTCTGGGTGATCAGGTTTATTTTGATGGTTATGGTGTCACTGGACAATTAACAGGTAGTGTTGATGTAAAAGCAGAACCCGGGAAAATTATTACCGGGTTGGGTGCATTACACATAAAACAAGGACGATATAAATTTTTTAGTACGGTACTGGATTTGGATATCGGACGATTAATTTTTCAAAATGATCCAATTACTAATCCTGCAATCAGTGCTCGAGCATCAAAACGCTCAAATGATATTACTGCCGGTGTGCGTTTAGCCGGGCGTATTAAATCGCCTGAAGTCAGTATTTATTCAATTCCAACGATGCCAGAGAGTGAAATTGTGTCGTACTTGTTATTCGGTAAAGTTTTGGATGATAACTCCATTGGGCTTAATAGTTTTAAATCTTCAGATACGCAAGATAGTGGTTCGGGTGGTGTTGGCCTAGGTGATGCTTTAAACCCGGGTAGCTATATAGATTATGCGGTAGGCTTATTAAGCAGTACTTCAGTTTTACGTATACGATTTGAATTAAATAAAAATTGGGAATTATACACTGAATCTTCTGTAACCCATCGTGGCGCAGAAATTATATATACGTTTGAACATTAACAAGATCCGTTGAGTTTAAATTAATTTATACTGTCAAAAACATATGATATCCCAAAGCCTATCAGGAATGCTGTTTTTTGTTTTACCAGTGGGCTGTCCTCGTAAACGGCACCATTTAAAAAATCATAACGTGCAAAAATTCCAACCCAATATTTTTTGAAACGCTTACTTGAGGTTAATGAAATTCGAGAGCCTCCATAGCCACTTTTGGCATCATAGAATGGTCGCGCGGTGGTAACATACTGGGTATCTACTTGATAAAAATTATCATGGTATGCTTCAGTAGCCCAATAGGGACCAGCTGTAACAGCTGTTTCTACATAATTAAAAAAGCGAAACTGAATATAGGGGGAGAATGTAGCACCAATAGTATTGGATTCTACTATATTGGTTGCTATTGCCAATCGCACAGGGAGCGCAATCCGAATACGAAAACGCTTATCCAGACTGGTATATGGATAAAACATTAAGCGAGGCCCAACTTCAACAACAGCTTTAAGATCAGGCATAGACTCTCGAGCAATGTTTTTGTCACTATCAACCGGAAAGGCAAAATCCATACTGACATCAAGTTTACTATTACCAAAATCATAAAGATAATAGCGGCCACCTTCACGGTCTATTTTCAAACGTTCACTGGAATATTTAATATAAGGAAACGGAACAACAAATTGCTCACGTTGATCCGAACCACGGTAATGGGGGACCGATAAAGCACCAAGCCCCATCCCTAATTCAAATACAGCTTCTTCATTTGCAAAACAACAACTAATATAGCCGATAAGTAAAAATGAAGTTAGTATTTTCCATATCATATTAAATATTACTCATAACGATTACTTGCAGCCAAGTAGTGATTTTTTAACTTATTTTAACAAAGTCACTGTGGCATAGAAAGGAAAGCTATTGTGGTTGTATGAATTAAAAAATATTAATATTTTTGCTATACAATCGAATATTTTGGTTTATAAATATGTTATATTTATTCAGATCATAAATTAAGGATAACTCATGTCAAAGGAAGTTTTACTTTCTCAACCTCGGGGTTTTTGTGCAGGTGTTGTACGGGCAATCGATATCGTTGACATGGCACTTAAGCTTTATGGTGCACCTGTCTATGTTTACCACGAAATTGTGCATAATCCTTTTGTTGTTGACGATTTGCGACAACGCGGCGCAATTTTTGTTGAAACACTCGATAACGTACCTGAGGGAGCCGTAACAATATTTAGTGCTCATGGTGTGGCAGATGAAATTGTTAAGTTAGCCTCAACAAGAAAGCTTGATGTGATTGATGCGACTTGTCCTCTAGTTACCAAGGTTCATTTACAAGCCAGAAAGTATAGCCAGAAAGGATATACTATTATTATTATTGGTCATTTGGGTCATGAAGAAGTGACAGGCACAATGGGCTCAGTAAATGGCCCTGTCTTTGTTGTTCCCTGTGCTGAAGACGTCTACAAGCTACCACTCGATATTACGACTAAAGTTGCCTATGTCACCCAAACAACACTGAGTATTGATGATACTCGCGAGGTGATTACCGCTTTAAACGATCGTTTTCCTGACATTCAAGGTCCGGAGCTAGATGACATTTGTTATGCAACACAGAATCGACAAATTGCAGTTCATGAGTTGGCTAAAAAAGTTCAGTTAATTCTGGTAGTTGGCGCACGTAATAGCTCAAATTCTAACCGATTGCGTGAAGTCGGCGAACAGTGTAAATTGCCAGCATATCTGATACAAGATGAGCATGATCTTCAAGTTGAATGGCTTAAGGGTGTGAGCAAAATTGGAATTACAGCAGGCGCATCTTCACCAGAAGTTCTGGTTGAAAGAGTAATTAAACGTCTTGAAAGTCTGGGGGTTACATCTATTTCTGAAATGGCTGGAGAAAAAGAGACAACACAATTTCGATTACCTCGAAAGTTGCTACAGTCTAAAACTGCAACTGCTTAAATCAAGTAACCATTTAACAAGGACAATGATTTTATGAGTATCCCAATAATTCAACAATACCGCATCGGGAAATACATCATTGGTCAAAAACTACGGCGTAATAAATACTATCCATTGGTTTTAATGCTTGAGCCGTTGTTTAAGTGTAATCTTGCCTGTGCCGGCTGTGGCAAAATTGATTATCCTGATGAAATTCTGGATCAACGCTTGAGTGTTGAAGATAGTCTATCTGCTGTTGATGAATGTGGTGCGCCGATAGTGTCTATTCCGGGTGGCGAGCCGTTAATTCATAAACAAATTCATGAAATTGTGGATGGCATTATAGCTCGAAAGAAATTCGTCTATTTATGCACTAACGCATTATTATTATCGAAACATATCGATAAATTTAAACCATCGCCTTATTTAACGTTTTCTATTCACCTTGATGGTAATAGAGAACGACATGATACGTCGGTATGCCAAACCGGTGTTTATGATCGAGCCATTAAAGCAATTGAATTGGCTTTAGAGAAAGGCTTTAGAGTTACGACTAATTACACATTGTTTCAAGGTGAACCTGCTGAAGAAATTGCAGAGTTTCTAGATATGTGCACCGAGATGGGTATTGAAAGTGTCACTATTTCTCCTGGTTATAGTTATGAAGCTGCACCGGCACAAGACGTATTTCTACAACGTTCTGCCAGTAAGCGCTTATTTAGAGAAATTTTTAAACTCGGGCGTAGCCGAAAAAATAAATGGCGTTTTAATCAATCCAGTTTGTTTTTGGATTATTTAGCGGGTAATCAAACTTATCAATGCACACCCTGGGGCAACCCAACCCGGAATGTTTTCGGTTGGCAAAAACCCTGCTATCTATTAGCCGACGAAGGTTATGCTCCGACATTTAAATCATTAATCGAAGATACCAATTGGGATAATTATGGTTATGGAAAAAATCCAAAATGTGCAGATTGCATGGTGCATTGCGGTTATGAGCCAACAGCGGTTAATGATACTTTCGCACATCCGTTGCGGGCACTAAAAGTTGCTCTAAAAGGTCCTCGCACTGATGGCCCGATGGCACCTGAATTACCACTGTTTTACAGCGATAACGATATCGAAAATAAAAAATCACAAACCGTAGAGTTTGAACCGAGTCAAGAACAAAGAATGTCGTAAATGGCGGTGGTTTAAGGAATCAGCGGATATACACTGAATCAATGAAAGTAACAAAATGAAAGCACTGGTAACCGGAGCAACCGGTTTTGTAGGCTCTGCTGTTGTTCGTAAACTGTTACAACAAGGTATTGATGTTCGTATAACAAAACGCAATAACAGTAATTTAACCAACCTTGTGAACTTACCGGAAAATGTCGAACAAGTTGTAGCTGATCTTAATGACAGTAGTTCCATGAAAAAAGCCTTACACGGTTGTGATAGTCTGTTCCATGTTGCAGCAGATTATCGTTTATGGACACGATATCCGCAACAAATGATAGAAACCAATGTTACCGCCACCCGTAACTTAATGTTACAAGCGCTAGATTTAAATGTATCCCGTATTATTTATACCAGTAGTGTTGCAACTTTAAAACTTAATGCTGATCAAACACCATCAACAGAAAAAAGCATTGCAATGGTTGATGATATGATTGGATTATATAAACGGTCTAAATTTCTGGCTGAACAGGAAGTGCAAAAATTAATTGAGCAGCATAGTTTACCTGCGGTAATTGTAAACCCTTCAACCCCAATTGGCCCTCGTGATATTCGCCCGACTCCAACCGGAAAAATGATCGCCGATGCTGTCGCCGGTAAAATGCCAGCCTATGTTAATACTGGCCTTAATATCGTCCATGTCGATGATGTTGCTGATGGACATATTCAAGCTTATCAACAGGGTGAAGTGGGGCAATGCTATATTCTTGGTGGTGAGAATATGTCATTAAAAGATATTTTATTTTTTATAGCCGAAAAAACCAATCAAAAACCACCTAAAATTTGCTTACCGCATTCTATTGTTTTACCCATTGCTTATTTATCCGAAGCATTTACACGATTAACGGGTGGTGATGAACCGGCTGTTTCGGTTGATGGTGTTCGCATGTCAAAAAAATGGATGTATTTTTCAAGTGACAAGGCCAAACAAGAACTTAACTATTCACCACGTCTTGCATCTGAAGCTTTAAGTGATGCGGTGGATTGGTTTCAGAATCAAAAACGTTAAAATATACTGGATTATCTTTTTTCGATTCATTATCACAGCTGTCTAGTTAATTTGAGAAAAATTGTATAAATGATAATAATTTGTACGTTTCGAGTCATGTTAACACCACCGGACATGAAACCGGTACAGCCTGCTAAAGACGCGCTATTCGCCATCCATGGCCGCTCGGCTGCTTCATCCATGAAGCAG
>CAYOHQ010000181.1:0-7149 GCA_964403805.1 uncultured Thioalkalispiraceae bacterium
GTTTAATTCAGTGAATCGCACGCGCTGTCGAATATCCGCATTGGCTACCCAATCGTCGCCTTGCTGTTTAAAGAATCGTTTTCGTCTCTCTTCCGTTAAACCGCGGTTTATACTCAACTTATCATATTTTGCATCTTTACCCATTTTTAACATACTGGGTGAAATATCCGTTGCGACAATTTCTATTTTCGCCTTCAATGCACCAGGATTTTTTTGCATGAATTCACTTGTCGTCATGCTAATTGAATAGGATTCTTGCCCAGATGAGCTAGCTGCAGACCAAACTCGAATTGGTTTTGTTCTGCCTTTTCCAAGCTCCGGTAACATTATTTGATTAAACATATCAAAGGGATATTTATCGCGAAACCACATGGTTTCATTCGTGGTCATTGCATCAACGACACGCTCTTTTAATTTACTATTAGAATTTTTCTTCAGTTCAACTAAAAGCGAACCTAAATCAGGATATGAAAATTCATGCGTTAGTTTATTTAATCTACTGGTAACCAGATAATGCTTATTTTCACCCAGCACTATGCCGCAAGCATTCTCAAGAAAACCCCTGAAAATTTCATATTCCTGTTTCGATATTTGAGTCACGGTATTCTTTTAATTTTTCCAGCTTTAAATCAAACACGATCAAATTTAACAAGCAGTTTTTTTACTTCTGTTGATAATTCTTCAGCATTAAATTTTGGCACAAATTTATCAGCACCAACTTTTTCAACCATTGACGTATTAAAAACACCACTTAATGATGTATGTAATAATACCGGTAGTTTTTTCAATCGTTCATCGGCCTTTAATTCAGTGGTTAGTGTATAACCATCCATTACCGGCATTTCAACATCGGATATAACCATATCCAGAGTATCAAAAACATCGCCCTTATCCGCAATTGCTTTTAATTGTTGCAAGCCATCACTACCATCCTTACCGATGAGTACAGCCATTCCCATTTTTTCCAGAGTTCGTTTAATTTGATTCCGAGCTACCGATGAATCATCAATCACCATAATGGTCAGCACACGATCAGATTCAATTTTTGTGTCTTCACCGATTTCAATGGTTACACCAACCAATTCAGCAAAAATTTTCTCAACGTCGATAATCTCAACCATTTCCTCATCAACGCGCGTTACTGCAGTCATGTAATTATTTTTACCTAAACCTTTTGGTGGTGGTAATATTTCTTTCCAATTCATATTCACAATTCGGTCAACCGCCTCAACTAAAAATCCTTGAACCGCTCGATTATATTCTGCAATAATGACAAAAGCATTTTCTCTTGGTATTGGTTTTTTACCAATAGCTTGCGCCAGATCCAAAACCATAATTGTTCGTCCGCGCATGTTAGCAATGCCACAAACAATGGGGTCAGAGTTAGGTATTGCAGTTAATTGTGGGCAATGTATTACTTCCTGCACTTTAAACACATTAATACCGAATTTTTGGTTTCCACCGAGTTTAAAAATTAACAACTCTAATCGATTAGCACCAACCAATTGCGTGCGTTGATCAACACCGTCAAGTACACCAGCCATGTTATACCTCTTGTTACTATCATATTGAGAATATCTAAGTTCTTATCGGCTACTCAGCAGTAATTCTTGAGAGATTCGAAACGGCATATTGATTGCATTGTTGATAAATAGAAGTTGTTGGAGTAAGCCAGCTATTTAGTTAATTTAAAGAAATAAAACATTTTTTATCTTTTTTTAAAATAGTCATTAATTCAATAACTTAGCAGAACAAATTAGTCGCAACGACAAAAGAGTCAAGCAACTGACGAAGTTTAATTAAATTAGTGATATTTTTTAAAGGCGATAAGGTTATGATTAACATAAAAAAACACAAGACAAGTCAGTCAACGGCAAAAAAATTCCGGGGTTTAATTTTGATGCTGTGCTTATCGTTTGTTTTACCAACATGTTTAACAGCGAAAGACGGGCCGCAATCCATGTTAGAACTACGAAAGGTAGCACTCAATTTTATTAAAAATCAATATGACCCAACAACCAATACCCGCGTTCAATTCTCGCGCTGGGACAAGCGCATTAAACTTCACCAATGTGACAGTAAAAAAATTCAGGCTTTTTACCCCGGCAAGCAACAACACCTCGGCAATGTCAGTATTGGATTGCGCTGCCTCGAGAAAGCCACATGGACAATCTACCTTCGAGCGCATATCAGCACACAACAAAAAATCGTTCACGCAAAACGCTTTATTAATCGTGGAACCGTTATCACCAAAAATGACTTAACCATTGAAATAATTGAAGTTTCTAATAGTAATAAACATTTCTACCATAACCCAAAAGAAATCATTGGAAAAGTCGCCAAGCGCAATATCCGAATCGGTAAAAAAATATCCGGGACAAGTCTCAAGGCTGCATTGTTAATTAAACGTGGTCAGGAAGTCATGATAATTGCAAAGACCTCAGGCTTGTTAATTCGTACTAAAGGTAAGGCATTATCGGATGGCTCAATCGGCCAAATCGTTAAAGTCAAAAACAGTCGAAGTAAGCGTGAGTTACAAGCCACTGTTATCGCACCAAACACGGTAAAAGTGAATATGTAAAATGTGTCAATAAATTAACACAGGGGCTAAAGTTCTGGATTATTCAGCCGCTATCATGAACGTAATGCTAAAGAGGTTAAATTACGATTATGGAAATATCAGGCACAAATTCCAGAAAAGCAGAAACTAAAAATGATAAATCAGTATCGAGTGCAGCTAAACCGGCAACAACCGGTGCAACGGCAAAGACTGGCGGTGCGTCCGGCGCTAAATCTGGTCAATCTGACACTGTTAGTTTAACGGATACTGCAGCTCGATTAAAAGAATTGGAAATGGGCTTGGCCAGCCAACCAGTGGTCGATACCCAGCGAGTGCAATCAGTACAAAGTGCAATTAATGATGGCACATTCGAAGTAGATCCAGATAGCGTAGCAGAAAAAATGATTGATTTTGAAACAGGATTGGATGAAACAAGTTAATATGAATACAGATCTTATTAATACTATTTTAGTAACATTAGAGTCACAATTAAGCGAATTACACAGCCTTTTGAAAAAAGAAAAAGAGCTTCTCGCTGACAGTGATTTTGACAATATTGCCGAAATAGCAGAACAAAAAAAACAATTAATCACCAGCATTGAATTAGATGATGCCAAGTTCAAAACACTCTTAAGCAATAGTGAATCAGTTAATAATACTGACACTTCTATACACGAGATCATTCTCAAAGACTTCCCGAATAGCTTACATTTGTGGGTTGAAATCGAAAACCTACTTAAAATTTGCAAGGATAAAAATTCGATCAACGGAATCATTTTGGCAAATAATCGCCGTCAAATTCAGCAGCGCTTGGCTATTTTACAAGGCCAATCAAATGAAGTGCTAACCTATGGTGCCAGCGGTGAATCCGTAGCAACTAATTCGCCCACAAATTCACCACTCTCAGTCTAAGCAAAATTACATTAATTTCCTGAGGTGTATTCCTTCAACATCCGATACAGGATATCATCCGTATCTCAGTGCCCCTGTAGCTCAGCTGAATAGAGTGGCCCCCTCCTAAGGGGCAGGTCACAGGTTTGAATCCTGTCGGGGGCACCAATTAAATCAACAAGTTAGATAAAGAGAATAGTATTTTCTGCGATATACGGAAATATAAATGGTATAAAAATAATGTACTACACAGTGTTAATAATCAACTCGTCATCATTAAAGGTACTATATCTCGGTAATAATTTTCAGTTGAGTGTGTAAGCAAAACAAGTATTTCTGAATCCACATCAAGGATTTCCCATATTTCTGATTTCACCGGTAAAGCATCATCATATGAAAATGGAACTTCTATTAAATTTGCAATTGAATTAGCAAGATGTAATACCGCGGTTTCGAATCGATATGCTTTCGCTTTTTTTGGATGATGGTGGTATCCAACAGGAATGTAAATTGATTCCGGTAGACCCCACTTTTTTAGAAGTTCTGCACCAACTACGTCATGACTAAATCCAAATGCTATTTTTTCTATTTCTTCAACCCCAGCTTCATTTTTTTTCAGTAGCTCAAATATGTGTTTACTCAATTCTGGTTGCGATAAATACATTACTAATTTCCCAATATCATGAAGTAATCCAATAATGAAATAACGTTCAGAATTCTTGATATTAAGTTTCTTAGCAACTATTTTTGCCGCTAATGCACAAGCGATGTTGTGTTTCCAAAATAATTGCGGTGATATGAGATCGACAGGAATATTATCAAATTTCTTTATTATTTTTGTTGCTAAAATCATATCAGATAGATCATTAATTCCAATAATTGAAATTGCATTCGAAACAGTATCAATTGATTTTGGTAGATTATAGTAAGAACTATTAACAATTTTAAGTAACTGAATCGTTAGACCTGCATCGAGACAAATTAGTTCAGCGAAATCGTTAATACTCGAGTTTGGAGAGTTAAGCAGTTCGTTTAATTTAATGACAATATCAGGTAATGAAAACAACTCACTGTTATCGTCAATTATATACTGTATAGCTGTACTTGATTTGTATTTTATATCCATAAATATAAAAACTTTACCAATAGTGCGAATTGTAAAACGTCAATGCTAGTATAGTGTATAAAATAGAAAACAAAAAATTTAATCACTAAGTGAAGTTTATATCGTGTATTTTATAAGATTAATTCGTACACTTCGACTTTAGATAGAATCATATACCCATTTTATTAAATTTCAATACCAGAATATCTAAATGTGTTAAAAACTGAAACACCCGTTTTTATAAAGTTTTTTTTCATTTCGTGTTACAACTGTTAAATTATGAATAATTGCAGTTGCAGCAATCAGTTTATCTAATGCATTCTCTGGATGCGGTGTTCTTAAATTACCCCAGAGTTGCGCAATATCTTCATCGATTTCGAGAATATTATTCTGGTACATTACTATCAGAATAATAGTCAGAACGCTCAAAATCACTGTCGTTATCCACATCAAGTATTGATGCTAAAGCTTCCGCAAACGATTTTTTTCTGGTACTAAGTAATGATTTTTTTAAAATTGCACATTGAAACAGATATTTATCAACATGTTACTAGTTAGAAAAGGGATTTTACCAACCACCACCGCCAGAACTACCTCCACCGCCACCAGAGAAACCACCACCACCACCACTATAACCACCGCCACTGACACTCGAATTACTAGAAGAGCTTGATGCATAGTTTAGCGATGTTGAAAATTGTTCCAGCAAACTACTGCCAATTTCATTGGGTATTGCATGATTCCAGAGTACACCATTATACCAACGCGGCTGATTTGGAGTTTTGTTCCCTAAATTACAAAATGTGAATATTTTATTCCAGCTTGAATCCAAACCAAGCGCACTTGTATAAGGTAAATATTTATCATACAAATGTTCTGGTGACTGGGATTCCTTAGCGGTAGTAAAATTACCAAGATAGTTCGACAAGGCTAAAACTTTCTCGAAGATGCTTTTGCTTTTTAATGTCGGTTTTTTTAACCAATCATGAAATAGCCCACTAATAACAGGAAAGCTTATGAGAAATAGGATCTCAAAAATAGTTAGCATATTATGGCTTGTTAACATGGCAATAAACATAAAATTAAACAGCATGGAAAAAAAATAAACAAAAATATTACCGCAACCATCTGGGGTTGAAGATTTTATTTTTTTTGATTTAATATGGTTGCCAATAGCCATGCCCAGTATGTAGTTAGCGGCAAAAATAATTAAATACACAAAAGATAGTGCAAAACCTATAATTCCCGGGCTTGCATAGAGTAACGCAATAAAACCTGAAAGAAAGGATAAAATAATACCTGCCTTTCGCCATTGAGCATTATCATTAAAATAGCGTTTATAATAATCAAGCGTAAATTTGTCTTGGTGCTGTTTTAGTGCATCATTAATTCGTTCAATACTATCGCTGTTATAATAAATAGTTGTATTATCGTCGATTTTAGTAGGCTCATTTTTCAAACTAATACTATTATTACCAGAGAAAAACGCTTTATAGATTATTTGTTCATCGTCAGATAAATTTTCACGATTTTGAGTGCGTGTTTTTTCAATGTGAAAATTCTTATACTCAAATAAAGAAAAATTCCCTTGTTCAGTAATTTTTATCCAACCTTTAATTGCCATATTAATGATAGCAACCGAAAACATTTTTCCATCATATTCCATGTTTAAAATAAAACGTGCAAGTGCTGGAGAAATAGAATCTGGAATACGACTAGTAGCGATTATGGTACCCAGTTGAGGATCCTTACCGTATTTACGCCACACAATATAATAATAAAGTAATAATAATATTAAACAGCTTAGACTAAGCTTTAATGTAGAATTTACGTATAGAAAATGACTAAACCTTAACCGAAGCAGTTCGATATTAAAAGAAGATCTAAAATTATTAAGTGATTTAAAATTAATAATACCCGAATCCCAGTTAACTAGAACAGTAAGCCCTTCTCCTTGTTGGTATGGACGAGATGATTTAAATTGAATTAAACCATCATCTGATAACGATTGATGAAAATCGTGTTTTTGCTCTCCAAAATGCCCAGAGAACGCAGTGATATTTTCGGGGTTTACAATAATATCACCAGGTAATTTAATTGATACACTTATTTCGTCTATAGGAAAAGACCAATAATTTCCTGTGATATTAAAATAAAGTTCATCCTTGGATTTATCGGAATACAGTAAATTAGTCAGACTATATTCAATTTTATAAGTATGTATCCCTTCTGATAGATAGGTATTATTATCACCAATAAAGAGCTGGAACCCTTCATTACTTGTTAAAAAATGATACGGTTCATTTTTATCATCCCGCTTTACTGATATAACTTTAATGACAACATTGGATTTTTGTTTAGTTATTCTATCAACTTTATAGTTATTAAAATTTCGAAAAATACCATGCCTGATTTCTTGTTGCTCGGAATTAACAGTTATCGTTTCTTTTACATGAACGATTCCATTTTCAAGAACCATAATATCGCTAATAAATGAATAAATACGTTCATCAGCAAGAACAAGGTTTGAGTTTAAAAGAAAAACTAAAATAAGTAGACTATATTTTGAAATTGGCTTAATCCTTTAAGTTAT
>CAYOHQ010000182.1:0-7130 GCA_964403805.1 uncultured Thioalkalispiraceae bacterium
CCTATTTCTAATGTTTTTGGTTGCTGTGCTGCATGATCGTGTTCTGCACCACGATAAACGCGGAGTTTACGAAACATAGCACGACCTAATGGATTCTTGGGTAACATACCTTTTACTGCTTTTTGAATAATCATTTCTGATTTCTTGGCACGTAATTTTTCAAAGCTAATATCTTTAATACCACCCGGATAACCCGTGTGATGATAATAAATCTTGTCTTTCATTTTATTGCCGGTGACTCGAATCTTATCTGAATTGATGACAACGATATAATCACCCGTATCAACGTGCGGTGTGTATTCCGCTTTATGCTTACCACGTAAGCGTAATGCTATTTCTGTTGCGAGACGGCCTAACGTTTTCTCGGCTGCGTCGACAATATACCAATCACGTTTGACGGTTTCTGGCTTTGCTGAAAATGTTTTCATTTATTTAATCCGTGCTGTCTAAACAGCTGTAAATCTACTTTGTTATTCATTCTGATACTGTTACCAGAAAAAATGAGGCGAAATAATACCTAAATTAACCCTTGCTTACAAGCAATATCCGCTATTATCCGCTGATTAAGCTCGCCATTATACCCTATCCGGACTGTACGACCAGTACTTGTTTAGTAATTCCGGTTTTTATTTCTATTGCCGCAATTTAGTCTTGTATTATCTAAGGTTAATCTGGAGAATAGTCCATCGCTTAAAAATTTTGTATTAATTTCAATGCCTTATTTTAAGCAAAAAAAAACGCAACATGGGATGTTGCGTTAAAAAAATACCACCAAAGGAGGATGGAGGAGTTACAAAAATTCAATGAGCTGAACTGGAAAACGGTAGATTGTCGAACCAATTCAGTGTCTGCAATAGCAGTAATTCATTAAATACTAATATACTAAACTACAGGCTCTAGATCAAGTGAAATTTGCTGATCAAACTCAATTCGCGATATTACTCTTGGGATTATTAAACTATTGATTTTATTAAAGATAAGATCGGCTTTAGTCCATTAATCGAAAACTAATCCGCTTAACTGCAATGGGATATGCCAATACTATATAAATAAACAACACTCCAAAATGTAATAGTGGCGAATTTAGCTCTCCACCGGTCATTAGAGGCCGAACCAGCTGAATCGCGTGAGCTAATGGTAGAAAATCTGCAAATTGCTGGATTTGCAACGGCATTTGCTCAACCGGGAAAAATACGCCACTTAATAGCAACATCGGTGTTAAAACCAAAGTGAAGTAATACAGAAAAAAATCATAACTGTGTGACAATGAAGTAACGATTAGCCCTAACAGATTAAAACAGATACCAATCAGGAAAACGATTGGCAACACCCAAATTGCGGCTATCGAATCAACCAATCCCATCAACGACGCTACGAATAAAATCGCAATGCCACTGATTAGACTTTTTGTACCGCCCCAGATAGCTTCACCCAAAACAATATCAGCCACATTCAATGGCGTTGATAACATACCATTCCAAGTATATTGCACAGACATTCGAGTGTAGGCTGAATACATTCCTTCAAAACTCGCAGTGTTCATGGCACTGGAGCATAAAATTCCGCTAGCCAGAAAAGTAACGTAGTCCATACCATCGACTGTGCCGACGAAAACACCCAAACCGTAACCAAGACCAAATAAATACAATAGCGGTTCGCCAATATTTCCGAGCAATGCCGGTCCTATCAGGTTCGACCAAACTTTGGCATGGCGTTGCCATATTGGAAACCATCGAATAAATACACTGCGCTGATTTAATGTATTCATATCTTTTATTCTCGTAAATCCCGGCCGGTTAATTGTAAAAAAACATCTTCCAGATTGGTTCGTCGATGCGAGCAAAACAGGCCATCGTTGCCCATCAAATCATCGATGTAGTGTTGCTCAATTTGATTAACGTAACATAAAATCGTTTCACCAACCTGCTCGACTCGCCCCGGAAGTTTATTTTTATTTTGTTGTAACCAGCGGTCTAAATCCGGACCGTATAATTCTAATACCTGAGGTTCAATGTGCGAAGCAATCATTTCCCGAGGAGAACCTTCAGCAAGCACTACGCCAGAGTCCATAATCGCCAGTTCGTCACACAGGTGTTCAGCCTCGTCCATATAATGGGTAGTTAAAATAAGCGTTATATCTTTTTTTAATAATTCCCGGAGTTTTTGCCAAATAATATGGCGTGCCTGAGGATCAAGCCCGGTGGTTGGTTCATCTAAAATAATTAATTTTGGATCATTAATTAATGCTCGAGCCAATGTCAAACGGCGTTTCATGCCCCCCGATAAGGTGTCTATCTTAACATCGGCTTTTTGGGTTAACGATGAAAAGTCCAATAGTTCATCGACTTTATGCGCTAATGATTTGCTGCTTATTCCAAAGTAACTGGCATAGGTTTTTAAATTTTCTGCTACCGTAAAATCCGGATCCAGATTATCCATTTGAGGAACAACACCAATTAAAGACCGTAATTCTCGAGCATGTTTTTTAATTGAATAATCAAATAAAGTTAATTCGCCACTATCGGCTTTAGTCATGCCGAGCATCATGCGTAATGTTGTTGTTTTACCCGCACCATTAGGGCCTAGCAGACCAAAACAAGTGCCTTTTTTTATTGATAAACTTAAATTGTTAACAACAGGTTTCCCCTGATAATTTTTAGTCAGGTTTTCGCATTGAACAATTAGAGAATGATTCGACAATCATTAAATCCTTAAATTACTTTAAAACCAGTGCACGGTAATTTTTCCCCGGATAAAATTTAATTTTCCGTGAAAAAAATGCTCGGCTTGTTCATTCCATTCCAGTTCAACAGATTTTTTTTGTGATGATACCCATTGTTTCACCTGCTGTGGATCAACTACAGTATCTTGACCACCTTGAATGACTAAACAAGGAATAGTAATTTTAATATCAGAAAAATCATACATGCTGACTGGTGGCGCAACGAGTAATAATTTATCGATCGAAACGGGTAATGTTTTTTTAGTTGCAAGTTGTGCTGCGATATAGGAGCCAAAAGAAAAACCGGCAAGATAAAGTTGTGATGTTTTTTTCTGTTGCGTTAACCAGTTAACTACGGCTAATAAGTCATCAACTTCGCCAACACCATTAGCAAATTCACCTTGAGATTTTTCAACACCTCTAAAGTTAAAACGTATTGTGTCTAAACCGGCTTCATTAAATGCTTTGTTAATAATATGAACAACTTTATTTGACATACTGCCGCCATACAATGGATGTGGATGGCATATAATTGCACTGGCATTCTGTGCGAAATTATTTTCTAGCGTAGTATGAACTAATTGCAACTGCCCTACCGGGCCATCAATTACAAATTCAGTATTGTTTGACTTACTCATATTAAATTTCTAAACGTTTAACAATATTGCCTTTAATAACATGCTCAACAATAATTTCATCAATATCTTCTTCATCAATAAAGGTATACCAAACGTTGTCAGGATATACTACGACTACCGGGCCTTCGGTGCAGCGATCCATACAGCCTGCTGAGTTCATGCGAATATTACCCTTACCAGTTAGCCCTAATTCCTTGCTGCGTTTTTTGGCATAATCACGCATAAGTTGACCACCAAGATTGGCACAACAGGCACTACCGTCTTCTCTTTTATTAGTGCAGAAAAACAAATGTCGTTGGTAATAGCTCATAATTAGATAATCTCGTATTTTATGGACAATTAAATATAATGTGTTTATATTTTCGGATTAGAAGAACATAATAGCAAATTGCTTTTTTCGATTCCCTCATTCTGGCTTTCTCACAGAGAAAGAAGGAATGGCTCGAATTAATTTAACAGTATTTTATTATAAATTGAATTTAAATAATCACATATTAAACCTAGCAGATCAATGCGTGAAATGCGGCATGTGTCTGCCGCATTGCCCTACTTATTCGGCTACCCAGCTAGAAAGTGAATCGCCGCGTGGTCGCATTGCAATTATTCAGGGGTTAATCAGTCATAAAATCAGCAATAACCAAACTGCACTGGCACACATTGATTATTGTCTCACCTGCCGCGCTTGCGAAAAAATTTGCCCATCGGAAGTAAGTTATGGCGCATTACTCGATGAATTTAAAAGTCACACTAACGGCAATTTAACAACACCACAAAAACAACTGTATAAATCGGCTATCCGTTTTGTGCTACTAAACCCAACATTAATGTCATTCATTTTGTTTTGTGTAAAAAAAACCGGGTTGCACAATTTTGTTGGTATTGCCCGTAGTACAAAAAAACAAACACCCGAAATCTATCAACACCGTAAAGAAATCTACCCCAAAGAAGTAGATTCTAGAGAAATAAATTCTGGAAAAAATATATCGCCTCAATCAAAAACGAAGACCGTCGGACTTTTTGTTGGCTGTACCGGTTCAATGTTTGACAGACAAACATTGAATGATGCCATTTTTGTTTTAAACAAAATCGGATTTGATATAAAAATAACTCCGGCATCAATCTGTTGTGGCGCTCTGGATTCACATGCAGGACGTGAACAGGCAGCAACTGCATTTGCCGAACAAAATATAAAATTATTTAACGAATTAAATGTTGATCACATCATCTATTTTGCGAGTGGTTGTGGCGCACAATTATCTGAATACCATAAAATAAAGTGGCACACTACTGAGCAACAGGAAAATGCAACGATATTTACTGCCAAACTGTCTGAACTAACCCGGTTTATTCATGAACACTTGCCGGAAAAAATAGCCTTTAAAAAATCATCTCAAACTATCGCCATTCATGAGCCTTGCACGCATCGTAATGTGCTAAAAGAATCGGATATTGCTTATCATTTACTAAAGCGTATTTCGGGGCTTCAGGTGATTGCACTACAAGAAAATAAATTCTGCTGTGGTGCTGCTGGTGATTACATGCTGACTCATAAGACCATGGCAAATAAACTACGCACAGCTAAACTTGATGAAATCGCACAGTTAAAACCAGATTTATTGTTAACAACCAATATTGGTTGTGCCATGCATTTACGTAAAGGGCTGCATGCAAACAATCAAACAGCTCCAGTTTTACACCCTGTTTCATTAATAGCTGATTTATTAATAGCTTAGTTATATCACTATTTATCTATGTACCTGATACAAAAAATCTTGTATTGTTAATGCCATGAGCACACGACAGTATACCCCTTTCGATAATCTGATAAACCAACTTGATAATGGCTTGCGTACTTTGTTTGGAACGCCACAAACTACCGAACGAGTAAACCCTGCCAAAGCTGAACAAGAAACCGATCTAAGTGAACAAGAGAAATTATTGTCTGGTCGTTTAATGCGAATAAATCATTGCGGCGAAGTTGCTGCACAGGGTTTATATCAAGGTCAAGCTCTCACCGCGAAACTCGATGATGTGCGCGATAAAATGAACCAAGCAGCTATTGAAGAAAATGATCATCTGGATTGGTGTGCAGCTCGAATAAAAGAATTAAATACTCATACCAGTTTATTAAACCCGGTGTGGTATTTTGGTTCGTTCGCCATGGGTGCGACTGCCGGACTTGCTGGCGACAAATGGAGCTTGGGCTTTATTGCCGAAACAGAACATCAGGTTGTTAAACATTTAGATGAACATCTGGCAAAAATAGCATCGAATGATATAAAAAGTCGTGCCGTTTTAGAACAAATGAAAGTTGATGAAAGCCGGCATGCAACTCACGCTCTCGAAGCAGGTGGCGCTGAATTACCACTGCCGGTTAAAATCGCAATGAAACTTACCTCAAAAATTATGACGCGTAGTTCTTATTGGGTTTAAAATTTATTTATTCGCAATTGGCGGATGATAAATTAATTGCACGGTATTACCATCCGGATCGGCGCAATAAAAACTACGCGCACCGTCACGATGGGTTTTTGGTTCTTTTAATATTTTCACTTTACGACTGACTAAGAATTCATACCATTGATCAACATCGTCTGCTGTCGCAATAATAAAACCAATATGATCCAGGCGTTGCGGTCCCTCAAACGTTCGATCGTCCCGGTGTAATGCCAGGTTGTCATTGCCACTGGTTAAATACACATTGTCGTCATCCGGGCGCCACTCAACTGTCATGGCCATGAGTTCAACATAAAAATATTCGCATGCGGGTAAATTACTCACGCATACAGCAACATGGCGCATACCGTTTGTACTTAAAGGTCGATCCATTTTAAATCCTCAGTCATTTTTATTGTATTGAGCCATCTAAAATTTCGTAATCATGCGTTATTTCAGCTGTTTTACCAAGCATGATAGATGCAGAACAATATTTTTCTGCTGATAATTCTACTGCACGTTGCACCTGTTTTTCTTTCATGTCCAAACCTTCAACAATAAAGTGAATATGAATCTTGGAAAATACTTTTGGTTCTTCATCGACACGCTCAGCAGTTATATCGACGATACAATCGGTAACATTTTGACGCGATTTTTTCAAAATATGGACAACATCAAAGGCAGTGCAGCCTCCCATGCCCAGTATCAGCATTTCCATTGGCCGGATACCCAGATTTTCTCCACCACTTTCAGGCGGCCCATCCATCACCACAGAATGACCGCTGCCAGACTGTCCGACAAACATGGCTTTATCTATCCATTTAATTCTAGCTTTCATATAACTTTCCGAATGTTAGTGTAAGTCTTTGATAATTGCATGACTCTTTTCGCAGTTTTACTGGCAAAATTAACATATTATTGCCAGACTATATAAGCGATACGCCAACGATGCACTATGGTTTTTATCCTGATTTAGGGTATCATGAATTAACTATCAGTAGGGAAATGTAGGATCAAGTATGACCAGTATTACAAAGGCAGCATTAAAACAAACCGGTATTGAGTCTTTAGATAAGTTCCTGGAACATTGTCATCGACGACATTATCCACAAAAAAGCGTGATAATTTATGCTGGTGATGAACCGGATGTTTTGTATTACATTATTGATGGATCGGTTTCAGTTCTAATTGAAGATGAAGACGGTCATGAAATTGTACTGGCCTATCTTAATAAAGGCGACTTTTTTGGTGAAATGGGATTATTTGATGCACAACCCAATCGCAGTGCCTGGGTTCGTTCTCGTAGTGCCTGTGAGGTTGCTGAAATCTGTTGT
>CAYOHQ010000183.1:0-7073 GCA_964403805.1 uncultured Thioalkalispiraceae bacterium
CTGCATTCGCAGAACCTGTAAATGAAAATTTAAATTACATTATTAGTGAAGCAATAAAAGCAAGACTTTATGAAAGTCCTCACTGGATGAGCTTATTGCATTACCGTAAAAATTCTTTTACAAATTCATATTATAGTGAAATTGATGGTGGACGTTTTTTTAATTCGACCAAGGGTCGTCAAAATCCTACTGCTGAACTTGTAGCGACAATTAAAGCCATGCATTCGACCTACGTTCGTAAAATTAATTTGCACGCTCAATGTGTATTTCCTGCGCGTTTGTCGTGGTTAAAAACGAGTTTACCAAGTTTTAGTGAAAATTTACCCCGAATTAAATGTAAAAAATTTATCGAGTGGCGACATTTTTTAAATTCAGAAAGCCTGTCATTAGTGTATGTGAGTCCTAGTGTTCATGAATCCGGTTCCATCTTTGGTAATACGTTTTTAAAAGTAAATCCTCCCAAATTACAAAAAAATGTATTTAATCGAGATAAAAATTTACTACCCGCCACTGCTATTAGTTTTGCTGTGGATAATTCTAAAGATCAACAAGATGATTGGTTCTATACTATTAAATCAACTTTCGGCCACTATCAAGGTAAAATAACCGTTGAATCGTATATTAATCGTGTTTCACGTTATCAAAATAGTGAACACCGCGATCTTTGGGAATATCAATTAAATTTATCACCACACGAAACAGAGCAATTACTCGCACACGTTTGGGAATTAAAACAAACTAAGATTGATTATTATACGCTTGACGAAAACTCCGCTTTTTTCTTAATTAGCTTAATTAATAGTATAAAACCAGAGTTTAAACTCACTGAAGACTTCTCACTACAAGTCCTTCCTTCAGATACGATACGAGTCTTAATTCAAAAAGAAGTCGTTACTAATATTAAATACATTCCATCAACCTTAACTAACATTCAATACCATTTAAATGAATACTCGAGTTCAAAACAAAAATTGGTTAAAGGTCTTATTGATGGTTCAAAAACCACCTCGGATCCCGAATTTCAAAAACTACCAGCAACAGTAAAAGTTTTTATAATTGAAATAGCAAATCAATATTTACAACTATCCTACAAACGTAAAGAAATCGATCGCATCTCCTATAAAGTGAGATCATTACGCTTACGCAGAGCCCGAAAAAAACTTGATCCCCTCATCGAACTTGCCGATGCACCACCACCAGCAATGCGACCGGATCAAGATCATCAAACCTCAAAATTGCGAGTAGCGGTAGGGCAGAATGACTCCAATAATTTTCTGGAATTAAACTGGCGTCCAGCATTACACGATTTGCTGGATAGTACCGGAACTTATAATCCCGGTACTCAAATTAATTACTTAGACACCAGCATTCGATTTGATAATGAACACGGACTAATTCAAATTAAAAAATTGCATTTTGTTAGCCTTTATTCATTATTACCGGGTAGCATACTGAATAAACCCTGGAGTTTTAAATTTAAAACCGGTTACGATCGCGGTGCTGTATTCTCTGCTACAGAGAACCTATATTTTAATGTTAATGGTGGTTTCGGTTTTACCTTTCAGTTAGCAAAACCATTTCATATTTATGCTCTAGCCGAAGCTACTGCTATTATTGATAACAACATTGAGAATAAAGTCACATTTGGCGCCGGGCCTAACCTGGGAATGTTGTGGCAAGTTAACCGTAATTGGAAATTGTGGTTAGACAGTAGTATTCAGTATTATGATTCTCGAAATAGCGATAACATCATTGAAAATCATAGCCTCGGACAAAGTTATACACTTGAAAATGAAAAGGCAATACGTTTAATATTATCCAAACAGGGTCTTCGAAATCAAACTCTCAATGAAGTAAAACTAAGCTTGAGCTGGTATTATTAATACACTACTAAAGTTAATTGATAGTAACTGCTTACTTACACATTAAATATAATTAAATCAGTAACATGTATAAAATACTCACGACCGCTATTTGGGATAGCATGCGCTTATTTCAGAATCATTTTCTAGCTTTGGCAACAATAATATTGCCCTTCGCCATATCACTGGAAGTTTTTGATGCATTTTATGTCGTCAACAATATGACCGAGCAACCCACACTCGAAGACTCAGTACCTATCTTACTGGTGCATCTCCTGGTTCAACCCTTTTATAGTATTGCTATTGTATTTTATCTGTCCTCAATAATAACAAATCAGACAATCAGCATTTCACAGGCATGGTTACTCAGTATTAAATACTGGCCAAGTTTTTTATTGCTCAGCATTTTAGTCAGTTTATTCGTATTTTCAGGTTTAATGTTTTTCGTTATTCCCGGTGTTATTTTATTTATTCGATTTTCGTTTGCTGAATTTTATCTACTACTGGAACAACAATCACCCATTGATGCCATTAAATCCAGCTTAATTAATACCAAACATTATTTCTTCATGCTTTTTGGTGGGTTTTTAATTTTAGGTATTTTTAGCTATGGTCCTTTTTTATTAATAAATGAAGCCCTGGTGGGTGATGAGCAAGAAATAAATATATTCTCTATCATCGTTAATATTATTTTTGATATTGTAACCATTATATTTACAGTGTTTACATTTCGAGTCTATCACCTGTCAAAAGAAGCGATATCATAAGATTGTTAATAATCTTTGAAAAATAATCCTTGATATTTTTTTTGTAGCTTTAAAGAGTCTATTTGTAAACCATTACGAACATCAATAAATTGAAACACATCGGGTGCTTGCTCCAAAACAACACTAACTTGCTGCGAAATCGATTTCGCTATTTTATGTGCCTTATTTAATTCATTGCGCACTTTAAGATTATTGATTTTAGCAACATTCATTTTATAATCACCCTTTAACAAACCTTGATATACACGGTTAATTAACGCCATATCGCGACCCATACGATCGGCTGCTGTTACAATCGATTCAGAATTTTTTCGATATTCAATTAATTCCTCAACACTTGCCGTTAAACGCTCAATTAAAAATAATTGCCGGGTAACATAATAAACAGGATTTGTTGCAGCATTACTCTTAAAAAGTAAATTATTAATTTCTGTATTTTGTGCCAACAATTTAGGCAAACTATGTTTCATTTTTTTCAAGGCAGAATGATATTGAATCAAGCCCTCTTTATGAGTCAGAATCAAATTGATCTTTTTACGATAGGCTTTTTCAGAAGCAGCAAAACGTTTTTCATCAACTTCAATATCATTATTCTCAATAAACTCAGAAATAATATTAAACCGATGATCAATTTGATTGGCATATTTATTCAACTTGAAAAAATACAGTTTATTTTTATCTACCCGGTTTAATAATAAATAATTAACATCAAACAGTTCATTGGTTTGCTCAAACAGGGTTTTCTGAAATTCTGAACGAATTTTATTCGTTTTTGAGGAATGCCCAAATAACGAGACACTTAAGATAATAAGACCAACGCTAATAAAGCCAATAATCCCAAAAGTCAGTAAATTCGGACTTTTATTAAATCGCTCCCGCTCGATTACCGCTCGCTGATATTGACTCGACATGAATAAAATCCCCAAATATTACCGAAATGTTTCTACTACACATAATATAGGACAAAACAGTAAATGTTAATATGGTCTACTCTACGTTCTTGTAAAATATTGATTTTATTAGACATACTCTAATTTTCAAAATCATTATTTCTAATAAAAACTAGAAAGATCAAACATCTTTACAATATTAGCAAACAACATAAATACCAAAACTAAAATAAGCACTTTTCGAATAAACTGCTGCCCACCTTTAATTGCATAATGGCTTCCAAACCAGGCACCACTGGCATTTGCAAATAACATCGGTATCGCCACCAGCCAAACAACTTTACCGGCAAATAAAAAAGCAATCGCGGCGCCAACATTCGTCGCCAAATTTAATGGTTTCGTAATCGCAGTGGCATGCAGGTAATCTATTTTTAAAAATTTATGCATTGCGATGGTCATGTAACTACCCGTACCCGGCCCTAAAATACCATCATAAAACCCGAGAGGAGCAGTAGTTGCGATCACTTTAATAGTACCCGTTTGTTTTTCAGGTAATGTTGTTTCAGTTTTACTGTGCAGGGTAAAAAATAATGCAATTGGAATACAAATAATAATCATCCATTCCAAAAACCAGCCTGGCGTGTGCAATGCCGCCAAGCCACCAAAATACGATGCGATCAGGCAGGGTAGTATTGCAATAAAAGCAACGCGCCAAATGATTTTATTGTGTTTGTGATAACGTGTGATCGCAACCAAAGTACCAAACATTGAAATTATTTTGTTAGTTGCCAAAGCAAAAACCGGGGGGAGGCCACTGAGTAATAAAACCGGAATCTGAATCATGCCACCACCACCGGCGATCGCATCAACATAACCGGCACAAAAAGCGGTGATCACAAAAATTAAAAACCAGTAATTTGCTATGTCGGGGAGGCTGTCCATTTGTTTGCCGCAAAGGCGCAAAGAGCGCAAAGAAACAATAATTAGTACTGTTAAGTACTATGTTTGTATTTGTACATATTATATAGTATAAAACTCAAAATAGAATAATAAGCAGTTTATGGAATAACTGCATCAAAACGGCCAGGGAGGCACCACACTTAAACTTCCTGACGATTAATTAGAGTTAATACTAACAGGAGTTCATCGTGGTCACTCACCTTACTTTTAATCGCTTTACCGCTATCAAAAAAACTGAACCTCCCCAGTTAAACGGACACTTTTAATCAGAGACAAAAGTCTCAAAAGAGCTACTATTCTGGCGCGTATCTAAGAAAGAGAAGTTAGATGCCCGGAAAACCCGCTTCATTATTCCCTGCATCCCAGTCTATATTGTTCAACACAGCCTCAGCAAAGACCCCGTTTTTTCGTAGAAATTGGGATGCTTCGTACTAACCGTTTAGTATTAAATTAAATATTGCTAAAATAATATTTATTGGTAAAACGATTTATACATTTTATACTTTAAACTGTTAAAAACTTGACAATCGCTTAAAATCTCCCATACTGGGAGGAAAGGACTGATATGAGAATTATTGCGAAAAGGACACTTCGCGAGTTTTGGGAATTGGATGTAAAATATTTAGATTCACAAGGTCCTCTTGAAGCTTGGCATGAAGAAGCATTAAAAGCGAATTGGGAAAATCCTCAGAAGGTTAAAAAACAATTTCGTAATGCCAGTATTCTAAAAAATAGTCGTGTTGTCTTTAATATAAAAGGGAATGACTATAGATTAGTTGTAAAAATTAACTATCCGTACCAAATTATCTATATCCGGTTTGTTGGTACACACAAGCAATATGATTCAATCGATGTGGATACAATATAATGAATATTAAACCAATTAAATTGGAAGCCGATTATGAAGCGGCACTTAAGCGTGTTGCTGAACTAATGGATGCTGAAGTTAATACCCCTGAAGGTGACGAGCTTGATGTACTCGTAACATTAATTGAGGCGTATGAGTTAAAATATTTTCCTATCGATGCACCAAATCCAATTGAAGCAATACTATTTCGAATGGATCAATATGGCCTTAAAGATAAAGATCTTATTCCCTATATCGGGCAATCGGGTCGTGTTTCAGAGGTATTGAATTATTCCCGTAAACTCACGTTGCCTATGATTCGAAAATTACACACAGGGTTGAATATTCCAACTGAAAGTTTAATTGGAGATTATGAACTTAATAATTAAAGAAATTAAATAATAGACTTGGAAAATACCTCAATTATCGTACATCGCATGAAGTGTTCTTTGGTTCAAAGAGTGGCGCACTTGCAACCCGGAAATGACGAAAATCAAGGGGTCAAAGCCTGAGGCATCAAAATAAATCATAAAATGGATATCTTGATATAGCATGATATCCGTGCTATCATTAATTCATGATTGTGTCGTTTAAGGATAAGGCAACCGAGGACATTTTTAATGGAATCTCATCTAGAATTGCTCGTAAAGCCTGCCCACAAGCCATTTGGAAAATTGTAGCAAGAAAACTTGATCAATTGGATTCAGTTGAATCACTAAATGAATTAAAAATTCCTCCGGGTAATCGGTTGGAACCACTTTCAGGGAAGAGGAAGGGGCAATATAGTATCCGAATTAACGATCAATTTCGTATTTGCTTTCAATGGGATGATTCTGGGCCTAATGAAGTAGAGATAACCGATTATCATTGAGGTGTACTATGATTCGCATACCAACTAATAGAGTGCCAACTCACCCTGGTGAAATGCTAGTGGAAGAATTTTTAAATCCTATGAAAATCACTCAACGTGAATTGGCCACAGCATTACATGTACCTTATCAAAGAGTGAATGAACTCGTAAACCAAAAACGTGGTATGACACCCAGTACGGCATTGCGCCTTGCCCGATTTTTTGATGTGTCTGCAGATTTCTGGCTCAACCTGCAAATGAGATGGGATCTTTATAAAGTCTGTCAATCTGAAAGTAATGAACTGGATGCTATACGCGATTTTCACCATATGAATAAAATGGCCTGACAGAATCAACAAACAATTACGCAAAATAATCAAACTCTGAATAATACAAATACAGAACTCACCACTTGAATTCCGCAGGATTACACGTAACAAAGATAGTTACTATCCTATAAGAATTGGGAACCTGATAGTCATCATGCAGTATCTATGCAACGCCTAGCTAAGGCTCTTCGCGAAATAGCAGTTTTTTTGCGCTCTTTGCAAAAAAACCGCCATTTCTCAGAGTCTCGCTTGAGCTACTTGCTATATTTTGATTATTATCCTTTTATCATCGAACAGAAAAATTTCTATATGGATATACGTCTTGCAGTTGTTGAGCTTCATGTCCTAAATAACAACCAATTATGTAGAATGATATTTCTCGTTTCGACATCAATGCTGCCAGTACAGATGACTCAATAAATTTAAAATCATTTACCGTATTTTTAACAAAGACACCAGGTGTTGGAGTTACACAGCCGCCCACATTGCCAGAGTAACCAGATATTTTTATCCCTTCATTTGTAGTCCTAACTTCAGTCGGAACAAAGTACCCAGTGGAACCAGCTGC
>CAYOHQ010000184.1:0-7024 GCA_964403805.1 uncultured Thioalkalispiraceae bacterium
ACTAATGCCTTGTTCACCTAATATAGTTGTCACTTCAGCTAATACACCCGGTTTGTCATCGGCGTGCATACGCAGGTAATACGCGGTTTCGACATCATCAATAGATAAAATTGGAATATCGTGTAATTCATCGGGTTGAAAAGCTAAATGCGGAACACGATTTTCTGGATCAGATGTTAATGCGCGAACTACATCGGCAACATCGGCAACAACAGCGGAGGCCGTTGGTTCAGCACCTGCACCGGCACCATAATATAAAGTAGGACCAACTGCATCCCCCATCACCAAAACTGCATTCATAACACCATCAACATTGGCGATTAATCGACGCTCAGGGATTAAGGTTGGATGAACGCGTAATTCAATGCCTTTATCTGTGCGCCGACTGATGCCAAGGTGTTTTATTCGATACCCCAATTCTTCTGCGTACTGTACGTCATCACGAGAAATAGTAGTGATACCTTCGGTAAATGCTTTTTCAAATTGCAATGGCACACCAAATGCGATTGATGCGAGTATTGTCAGTTTATGTGCGGCATCAATACCTTCAACATCAAATTCCGGATCGGCTTCGGCGTATCCTAATTCTTGAGCTTCTTTTAACACATCATCGAAGTCACGGCCTTTGTCGCGCATTTCAGTTAAAATAAAATTTCCGGTACCATTAATAATACCAGCTAGCCACTGAATCTGATTCCCAGATAAGCCTTCACGGATTGCCTTTATAATAGGTATACCACCGGCAACCGCGGCTTCAAAGGCAACCATCACCCCTTTATCCTGTGCCGCTTTAAAAATTTCATTACCGTGTTTTGCTATTAAGGCTTTATTTGCTGTGACGACATGCTTGCCATTATTAATTGCTCCCATCACTAATTCCAGTGCCAAACTATCACCACCAATAAGTTCAACAACGATATCAATATCCGGATCATTAATGACTTCTTTCGAATCAGTTGTCAATTTGGTATTCGCTAAATCACAATCGCGTGTTTTTTTAATATCGCGTGCAGCAGCATGGGTTACTACAATACCCCGCCCGGCACGGCGTGTTATTTCCTGTGCATTACGTTGCAATACTGTGACGGTTCCGCATCCTACTGTTCCCAGCCCTAATACACCTACATTAACGGGTTTCACGCTTCTTCCTCCGAATTAAATACTTTATCTTGTCGAAACATATCGCGTATGCCTCTAACTGCTTGTCTTGTTCTATGTTCATTTTCAATTAATCCAAATCGGACAAATTTATCACCATACGAACCAAAACCAATACCGGGTGATACTGCAACCTTGGCATCTTTTAATAATTTTTTACTAAATTCCAATGAGCCCATTTCAACATAAGCGTCAGGTATCGGAGCCCAGACAAACATGGTTGCTTTGGGTTTTTCAATTTCCCAACCAATCGCACTTAAGCCTTCACACAGGACATCACGGCGAACCTGATACATATGACAAATTTCTTTAACACAATCTTGTGGCCCTTCGAGTGCAGCAATTGCAGCAACCTGAATTGGTGTAAACATGCCATAGTCAAGATAGGATTTCATCCTTGCCAATGCCGCTACCAGCGTTTTATTGCCACACATAAAACCAACACGCCAACCTGGCATATTGTAACTTTTGGATAACGAGTAAAATTCTACAGCGACCTCTTTTGCTCCGGGAATTTGTAAAATTGATGGTGCAACATAACCATCAAAAACAATGTCTGCATAAGCTAAATCGTGAACTACCCATATTTCATGTTCACGAGCAATATCAACAACACGCTGGAAAAATTCCAAATCAACTGTTTCGGTTGTTGGATTACTTGGGTAATTTAACACCAGCATTTTTGGTCGAGGCCATATATCTTGAATGGCTGTTTCCAATTCCGTAAAAAAATCCTTGGTCATCGGCACATGGCGAATTTCAGCACCGGCAATAATAAAACCATAGGGATGAATTGGATAAGCCGGATTTGGTACTAACACTGCATCACCAGGACCAACGGTTGCCAATGCTAAATGAGCCAAACCTTCTTTTGAGCCAATGGTAACAATCGCTTCTTGTTCTGAATCCAACTCAACTTGATAACGGTTTTTATACCAATTACAGATAGCGCGACGTAATCGGGGTATGCCGCGCGATAGTGAATAGCGATGGGTATCTTGCCGTTGCGCGACTTCAACCAGTTTATCAACGATATGCGGTGGTGTCGGTTGATCCGGGTTTCCCATCCCAAAGTCGATTATATCTTCGCCACGAGATCGTGCCTTTGCCTTTAATTCGTTAACGATATTAAACACATAGGGTGGTAATCGATTAATTCTGGGAAAATCGTCTTTCAATCAATAAATCTCTTTTAAATTGCACCTATTTACTTTAAAAAACCAAGTATCAGGTTAATCTAGGATCATACACTGTTTCAATAATAATCGGTGTAGCGTAAGCTATTAAATATCTCAAAAATAACGAAAAATACTGAAAAATCATGGCATTTACAAGAGAAAATAACGTCGGTAATGCTATTCATTCTTACTCACCGGGTAAAATTCAAATTATTCAAAAATCAGATATCGATGGTGAATCAGAGGCTGTTCTAAACACATTTACTTCAAATTTGATCGTTAATCAATCGACTCTCATTAATGATTGGCCGGTTCAAAATATAGATGAAATCACAGCAGAATCAATAAGCCCGATTATTGAATTGGATCCAGAGATTGTTATTCTGGGCGTTGGAGGAAAAATGCTGTTACCACCAGTAAAAATTAATCTATTATTTCAAAAGTATAATATTGGATTAGAAGTAATGGACACCGCAGCGGCCTGCAGGACCTATAATTTTTTATTAACAGAAGGAAGAAATGTAACTGCGGTGCTATTTCAGATTAATACTGAATAACCCAGAAGTCTGGATTATTCAGCATAACCAGCAATGCTCTGTTTTAATAACTATTTAAATAAGGCATCACCTGAAAAACCTTCATTTTCCAGAATTTCTCGTAGTTTACGCAATGCTTCAATCTGAATTTGACGCACCCGTTCACGTGTAACACCAATATTATTACCGACTTCTTCCAGGGTTGAAACTTCATGGCCATGCAGACCAAATCGGCGTTCCACAACCTCACGTTGCTTCTCACTTAATTGGCCTAACCACTGCTCAATATTTGCACGAACATCGTCATCTTGCAGTAAAACCACAGGATCAATATTGTTTTCATCTGGAATAGCATCTAATAATGATTTATCCGCTTCACGGCTTAGTGGTGTATCAACTGAAGTAACCCGCTCATTCAAGCCCAACATGCGTTTTACGTCTGAAATAGGTTTATCCAAAATATCGGCTATTTCTTCAGGACTGGGCTCATGATCCAGTGTTTGAGCCAGATGCCGTGCTGCACGTAGATAAATATTAATTTCCTTAACAACGTGAATAGGCAGACGAATTGTACGGGTTTGGTTCATGATAGCCCGCTCAATGGTCTGACGAATCCACCAGGTTGCGTAGGTTGAGAAGCGGAAACCACGCTCCGGATCAAATTTTTCGACTGCCCGGATTAACCCTAAATTACCTTCTTCGATTAAATCCAGTAATGCCAGACCCCGATTTAAATAGCGCCGTGCTATCTTAACAACCAGGCGCAAGTTACATTCGATCATTTTTTTACGCGAAGCATCATCCCCTTTTAGTGCTTTTCGAGAATAAAAGACCTCTTCTTCTGCTGTTAATAAAGGGGAAAAACCAATTTCGCTTAAATAAAGACGCGTTGCATCCATCTGCCCATCTGAGAAATCACGCTCAGTGGCTTTTGATGATTTAGCTGATTTCGATTTTTTTCCAGCACTTTTTTCCTTACCATCAACATCATCAATTACTTTTTCTTTATCTATCGAATCCATATTTTGAATCCTGTCTTGAACTTCATGAGTCTCCATCATATTCATCCTGCCTCTAAAAAGTTTAATTTCTAATTATCATTATTTTGGTAGAAATTTTATTGGGTTTATTGGAGTTCCATTCTTTCGAATCTCGAAATGCAGCATGTTCCTTTCTGCATCCGTACTACCCATATCGGCTATTCGTTGCCCGATCTTTACTTTTTGTTTTTCTTTTATATGAATTTTGTGATTGTGTGCATATGCGCTGAAATATTCCTCATTATGTTTAATTATGATGAGATTTCCGTATCCGCGAAGTCCCTGACCACTATAAACAACCGTTCCTGAAGCTGCTGCATTTATAGCCTGACCTTTATGGCCAGCAATATTAATGCCTTTTCTTCCGAGACTAGATAATGAAAAAGTGGTGATTACTTTGCCACGAGTTGGCCATTTCCATTTAACTTTTTGTTTTTGGGCCATCTTGCGTTTTTTCTCACGCCATCGAAGTTGTGCGGGGGTTAATTTGGGCTTCGATTTTGCTTGAGTTTTTGAAGGTTCAGGACGTGACGTTTGACTTAAAGAAGATTTTGAAGAAGTGGATTTTGATTTATTCGACGTTGAAGATTTTTCGTTAGGGGGGATTAAACGTAATTTTTGACCGGGGTAGATAATGAACGGCGCGTTGATATGATTCCAACGTGCGATGGTTTTAAAATCTTCCCCATATTGCCAGGCTACTGAATACAATGTGTCACCACTTCTAACAGTATAGAATCCCGCATGCCAACGAGCGTTACTACTCTTGAAGAAACCGTTATTGTAGCTTCCATGTCTGGCACAACTGCTTAGCAACAATAACATGCAACAAATTAATACGCTTAATATACTTTTTAACACATCTAGCTTCGAAAAAGAAAGTAAAAAATTACAATAATGACAAGAACAATGATTCCGATCACATCCATGTATTTTTTTAAGACATTTTCCATTCGTTTACCACCCCACTTAATCAAACCGGCCACTAAAAAATAACGCGCACCTCGTCCGATAAATGCAGCAAATGTAAAAGGAATAAATGCCATTCCGATGACTCCGGCTGCTATAGTAAATACCTTAAATGGTATTGGTGAAAACCCTGCAATAAAAATAACCCAAACACCGTCTTTAGCAAACCATTGTTGTGTTAATTCAAATTTTTCCCAATACCCAAACTGATGAAAATACGGTTCAATAAAATCAAATGCGTAAACTCCAATAAAATAGCCTGCAATACCCCCTAAAACTGAAAACAAAGTGCTAATAAAAGCAAACCACCATGCCTTATCCAATCGGGCAAGCACCATCGGTGCTAACATGACATCCGTTGGAACTGGAAAAAATGATGCTTCTGCAAAACTCAGTAATGCCAAATAATAAACCGCAAATTTATGTTCAGCCCAATGAATAACCCGATCGTAAACTTTTATTAATACTGGCACTTATTTTTCACCACTATTTTTCGCCACTCAGTAATGGAACAAAGGATACTGCATCTAATGTTTGTTGATGAAATTCTTCACCTTGTCGAATAATCAATTGTAAGCGCTGCCCCGAACTACCACCGACTGGGATCACCAGGCGACCTTCATTTTTTAACTGTAGTAACAATTCTTGTGGTACCGTCTCGGGAGCAGCTGTCACTAAAATAGCATCATACGGTGCATGACGTTCCCAACCCCAATTCCCATCCGTGTGCGTTAGTGTTACATTATGATGTTGTAAGCGATGCAAACGCATTTTTGCTTGATTACTCAGTGCCCTTATTCTTTCAACACTATAAATTTTATCGACCAACTGCGCTAAAACTGCAGTCTGATAACCTGACCCGGTTCCAACTTCCAACATCATTTTAACAGGATTACCCTGCAACAGTAATTCAGTCATTCGTGCAACAATAAAAGGTTGTGAAATAGTTTGTCCATGGCCAATGGGTAAGGCCGTATCTTCATAGGCTCGTGTTGCCAACGCCTCATCCATAAATAAATGACGAGGTGTATTACTCATTACTTCCAATACACGTTCATCTTTAATCCCTTTTTGCCTTAAACGATCGATTAAGCGATTTCGGGTACGTTGAGACGTCATACCAATGCCATTAACATCTTTCATATCCAGACTCATGGCAGCTTGACTCCCGACAACCAGTCTTCTAAAACACCGATGCTGTCGTAACGCGTTAAATCAACTTGCAAAGGCGTAATAGAAACATAACCACTTCTAACAGCATGAAAATCAGTACCCGGTCCGGCATCTTGTTCCGGTCCCGGTGGACCAACCCAGTAAATAGGTAAGCCACGCGGGTCAGTCATCTTAACCACAGGTTCAGCTTTATGCCTTTGTCCTAGCCGTGTTGCCTGGATCCCTTTAATTTCTGCAAGTGGCACATCTGGCACATTGATATTTAAAATTGAATCCATTGGAATTGAATTTAATTGAAGGTTTGAAACAAGCTCAGCCACTATCGCTGCAGCAGTATCAAAATACCGTAACTCATGTCCATTAAGGGAGACTGCAATCGATGGATAACCTAAATGTCGTCCTTCAAAAGCAGCAGCTACTGTTCCGGAATAAAGGACATCATCTCCCATATTGGCACCCGAGTTTATTCCTGAAATTACCATATCTGGTTCATCAGTTAATAACCCGGTTATCGCCAAATGAACACAATCGGTTGGAGTACCATCGACACAATAAAAACCATTATCCTGAATTTTTGCTCGAATTGGGTTTTCAAGTGTCAATGAATTACTGGCTGCACTACGATTTCGATCCGGTGCTACCACCGTTGTTTCAGCCAGAGAGGACAAGGCATTGGCCAGGCTAATAATACCTGGCGCCTGATAACCATCATCATTACTTATCAGAATGCGCATAGCGGTATGAAATGTTAAATATATCTCTATTATTAAAATAATTGTTAATTAACTATACGCGATAATCCAACAATCCGGAACAAATATTGATAAAATTCATCATATTAAGTACAAACAAAATATCCAGACACTAGTGATAATAAACTTAAATCTAGTACTAAATAACGAGAATTAGCTATGACCGATAACTCCGACAACGATGATAAAAGTGCATTCCTAAAAGCAATGAAAGATGT
>CAYOHQ010000185.1:0-6977 GCA_964403805.1 uncultured Thioalkalispiraceae bacterium
ATTTTTATTTAACCAGGATTTTACTTTTGAAACCAGAGATTCATTCATTTGTGCAAAAAAATGATCAGCTCCAATAACTTCTGATCGAAAATAATTTTTGTTGCCAGCTTCTTTGGCTGCCGCAGCTCGTAACTCGGCGGATTCTAAAACGGAAGTTAAATCCCGACTACCGTAAAGATCCAGAATGGGTAAATTTAATTTACCTATTGTGTTAATAATATCGGATTTATCATCTAATTTAAAAGAACTCATCCCAATACCAACGAATGCTTTAATTGGGTTATTGGGATTTTGTGATAAATAATAAACACTCATTTGACCTCCAAAACTATGAGAAATTATTACGATGTTGTTAATATTCTGTGAGTTTAAAAATTTTATGGCGGCTTTAAATCTGGGTGTGACTTCTGCAAATAATGGTAAATACTGCTCCATTTTTGCATCATTTTCTAATATTGGCATTTGAATGGATAATGTTGACCAACCAAAATTGGGTAGTTCGGTGCGTAATGGCTGGATTATATCTACCCAGTTTGGATGGACTCCAGTGCCATGAACTAAAATTACGCCACCGAGTTTTTTATCAATTTGAGATGCTGTAAAAATCCCCAAAAACCGCTGTTTACCGGCTTTTAACCAGCTGGCATTGCCCGTCATAATGCTATCGCTGATTTGATCTGCCCAACGTTTTTCTTTGGCTAGATCAGAGCTGTGCGCAAGCCTAAAATTGAATAATAAATCTATTAAAATCAATAAGATAATTAATTTCGCTTTGGCCATTAGGGTTCCTGATTTGTTGCTGCTGTAGCTACATAGTACTGGCTTCTGGAGCTATTTTGAAACATTCTTAGTGGAAATTGCTGAAAAAAGTGCGCTAATCAGGTAAAGTGCGCGGTTCCCTTATGCGCATCAGAAACACCTGCTTAATGATGTTTCCCGCGCTTAAACATTACAGATTGTCGAGGTATTAAAAATATGGCTGATTTCAAAATTGCACCTTCTATATTGTCTGCAGATTTTGCACGTTTAGGCGAAGAAGTTGATAACGTGCTTAAATCCGGTGCTGATATTGTGCACTTTGATGTGATGGATAATCATTATGTTCCAAATTTAACCATTGGCCCATTGGTATGTGAAGCATTAAGGAAACACGGTGTTACCGCCGAGATCGACGTGCATTTAATGGTCAAACCAGTTGATCGCATAATCCCTGATTTTATTGCCGCCGGCGCCAGCTATGTTACTTTTCATCCTGAAGCCAGTGAGCACATTGATCGTACTTTACAAATGATTCGTGAAGGTGGTGCTAAAGCCGGTTTAGTATTTAATCCAGCGACACCATTGGATTGTTTAAAATACGTTATGGATAAAGTTGACATGATTTTATTAATGTCAGTTAACCCGGGTTTTGGTGGTCAAAGTTTCATTCCATCGACTCTGGATAAATTAAAAGAAGTTCGTAAGTTAATCGATGATAGCGGCCACAATATTCGCCTGGAAGTCGATGGTGGTGTTAAAGTTGATAATATCCGTGAGATTGCGGCTTGTGGTGCTGATACCTTTGTTGCGGGTTCTGCTGTATTTGGTGCAAAGAACGACAAAGATGCAGATATTTATAATACCGTAATTAAAAAGTTCAGAGATGAACTCGCTAAAGCTTAATTAAGATGACTATTCGAAAACCGGAAATGGTGCTCATCGACGTTGATGGCACATTAGTCGATAGTGTTCCAGATTTGGCCTATTGTGTAGATGAAATGATGCTCGCCATTGGACAAGCAGTCTATGGTGAAGATAAAGTTCGACAGTGGGTTGGTAATGGTGTTGAACGCTTAGTGCGTCGTGCTTTAATAGGTCAGTTAGACGGCGAGCCTGATGAAGCTTTGTTTGACAAAGCCTATCCAATTTTTATGGAACTTTATGCCGAAAATACCTGTAAACGCAGTTGTTTGTATCCCGGTGTAAAAGAAGCGCTAGACTATCTAGTTGATAGTAAAGTTAAGATCGGTTGTGTTACCAACAAGGCGGCACAATTTACCATCCCGTTATTAAAAACACTCGGTATTCACGATTTGTTTAGTATCGTCATTAGTGGTGATACCTTGGCAAAGAAAAAACCGGATCCTCTGCCACTAATACACGGTGCAGATTTTTTTAAAGTTAAACCTGAAAATGCCTTAATGCTTGGTGATTCTATCAGTGATGTTAAAGCAGCCCGGGCAGCCGGTTTTCAGATTATCTGCATGAGTTACGGTTACAATCACGGTGTTGATATTCGTGAAGCCAACCCGGATGCAGTGGTCGATTCGATGATTGAAATTAAAGCTATTTTAGAAGCAGCATAATTTATTTGAATTTTATTTAAAAAATTGATTTAATACCCTTTTAACCTGGAGACAGCAAGTGGACCCATACAGAGCACATTGGCGATGGCGCGACGACAAGTCAGCGATTAACCCATTGCGTCCAATTGGGCGTCCGTGCGGGCAACAACTTCAGGTAAAATATAATGAATCAGGAACAATTTAGTCAGTATCAATCTCAACAATTCAATCGTGTACCGGTGGTACGAGAAGTCTTCGCCGATCTCGATACACCGCTCAGTACTTATTTAAAACTAGCCGAAGGTCCATATTCCTATTTATTTGAATCCATTCAGGGTGGCGATAAATGGGGGCGTTATTCCATTATTGGTTTACCGTGCAACAAGGTTGTGCGTGTTTACGATAAAACCATCAAAATATTTGAAAATAATAAACTAACATCCGAACAAACAGTGGATGATCCACTGCAATGGTTAGAAGATTTTCATGCATCATACAAAGCACCTGAATTAGATAACATGCCGCGTTTTGTTGGTGGTTTGGTGGGTTATTTTGGTTACGATACCATTCGTTACATTGAACCGAAGTTAGGCAAGTGCCCGAATCCGGATCCATTAGGTGTGCCTGATATATTGTTTATGGTGTCGAATGAAGTGGTGGTGTTTGATAATATCAGCAGTAAACTGATTATTGTTATTCATGCGGATACCACTGAAAATAATGCTTTAGAAAATGCCAATGAACGTATTGATGAGTTGTGTCTTAAATTGCAGCAACCGATTATTCGTAATGCCAGTGAGAGTAAATCCAAAACCAAAATAACCGAAGATGATTTTGTGTCCGGTTTTACTCAGGATGAGTATGAAAAATCAGTGGAAAAAGCCCGGAAATACATTATTGATGGTGATGCCATGCAAGTGGTGTTGTCTCAGCGGCTGACTATTCCTTTTGAATCAAGTCCCTTGGATTTGTATCGGGCATTACGCAGTTTAAATCCATCACCGTATATGTATTATATGAATCTCGATGATTTTTATATTGTTGGTTCATCACCCGAAATTTTAGTGCATTTAGAAGACGACATGGTAACCGTGCGACCCTTGGCCGGAACACGGCCACGCGGTAAAAATGATGAACACGATAAATTATTAGAGCAGGAATTATTAGCCGACCCAAAAGAATGTGCAGAACATTTAATGTTAATCGATTTAGGGCGTAACGACATCGGGCGTATAGCAGAAACCGGTTCGGTAAAAGTAACCGAAAAAATGGCGATAGAACGTTATTCGCATGTCATGCACATTGTTTCGAATGTAGTTGGTAAACTCGATAAAAAGAATTCTGCCATTGATGTGTTACGCGCAACATTTCCGGCTGGAACCTTATCCGGTGCACCTAAAATCAGAGCAATGGAAATTATTGATGAACTGGAACCCGTTAAACGTGGTGTTTATTCCGGTGCGGTGGGTTACCTCTCGTGGAACGGCAATATGGATACCGCAATAGCCATTCGCACGGCGGTTATCAAAGATAAAAAATTACACATTCAAGCCGGTGCCGGCCTGGTTTATGATTCGATACCCAAAAACGAATGGGATGAAACCATGAATAAAGGCCGCGCTGTTTTTAGAGCAGTTTCACTGGCTGTCGCCGGGCTTGATAGTTTTGGTACAAATAGTAAATCAACAATAGCGGAGGATAAATAATGTTATTAATGATCGATAATTATGATTCCTTCACTTATAACCTGGTGCAATATTTTGGTGAACTAAAAGCCGATGTTGAAGTGCACCGTAACGACAAAATTACCATTGAAGAAATTGCCGCTAAAAATCCGGCACAAATTGTGATATCCCCCGGCCCTTGTGATCCAAAGCAAGCCGGGGTATCCATTGAAACGATTAAACATTTTGCGGGTAAAATTCCAATTTTAGGTGTATGCCTTGGTCATCAAAGTATCGGTGAAGCATTTGGTGGTAATATTGTTCATGCTCGAGAAATAATGCACGGTAAAACCTCGATGATGTATCACAAAGACACCGGTGTGTTCAGTGATTTAAATAATCCATTTGAAGCAACACGCTATCATTCACTGGTAATTGAAAAACAAAGTTTACCGGATTGTTTCGAAGTAACCGCATGGACCCAAACCGGGTCAGGTGATATCGATGAAATAATGGGAATTCGTCATAAAGAATTTAATATTCAAGGAATTCAATTTCATCCTGAATCGATATTGACAGAACACGGTCATCAAATGTTACAAAATTTTCTTGATAACAAATAAAAGTGACAGGAATATATTATGGATATGCCAGCAGCAATCAATTCAGTAATCGAAAAACGTGATTTAACGCAAGATGAAATGACCGATGTCATGCGAACCATTATGACTGGTGAAGCAACCGCAGCTCAAATAGGCGGTTTTTTGGTTGGTCTTCGTATGAAAGGTGAAACGGTTGATGAGATTACCGCTGCTGCAAGTGTTATGCGTGAGCTGGCAACCGGTGTTGAGGTTAGTGGTGAACATATTGTTGATATTGTGGGTACCGGTGGTGATGGTTCATCTACATTTAATATCTCAACGGCTTGTACTTTCGTAGTAGCCGCTGCTGGCGGTATTGTAGCAAAACACGGTAATCGTTCTATTTCAAGCAAATCCGGTAGTGCCGATTTATTGGAAGCAGCTGGTGTTAGCCTGGATTTAAATGCACAACAAGTTGCTAAATGTATTTCTGAAGTCGGTGTTGGTTTTATGTTTGCACCCAAGCATCATAGTGCCATGAAACATGCAATTGGTCCACGTAAAGAAATGGCCGTGCGTACTGTTTTTAATTTACTAGGGCCCTTAACCAATCCGGCTGCTGCGCCTAATTTGTTATTAGGCGTATACGATGCCGCCTGGGTTGAACCCATCGCGAAAGTATTACAAAAATTAGGCACTCATCATGCCATGGTAGTACATTCGGATGACGGTATGGATGAAATTAGTTTTGCGGCAGCAACTCAGGTCTCTGAGTTAAAAGACGGAGTAATAAGTAACTATAAAATTTCTCCCGAAGATTATGGAATGACAAAATCGGATTTAAAAACAATAGTCGTCGATGGTGCTGAACAGTCTTTAGAAATAATTAAATCAGTATTTAATGGTGAAAAAATTCCGGCACGCGATATTGTATTATTAAATTCTGGCGCAGCGATTTATGTTGCGGGTTTAGCTGATTCAATAAAATCCGGAATCGAAAAAGCGAAACAGCTTATTGATGATGGTAGCGCAATGAAAAAGCTAACGCAATTAGCCGAATACAGTCAGAGTATGTAATTATTATGTCAGATACACCCGATATATTAAAAAAAATTCTTGCAACAAAAATTGAAGAAATTAATGCCGGAAAAAAATCCATTGAGCTAGAAGCTATGGCTGAGTTAGCGCAACAAGCAAATGATGCTTTACCAGTGCGTGGATTTGTTAACGCGATAAAATCAAAAATTCAAAAGCAACAAGCAGCCGTTATCGCTGAAATTAAAAAAGCCTCACCCAGTAAAGGCGTGATGCGTGAAAATTTTGATCCGGCTCAAATTGCAAAATCCTACCAACAAGGTGGTGCAGCTTGTTTATCGATATTAACTGATCAACAATACTTTCAAGGGCATAATGATTATTTGAAACAAGCACGGGAAATTTCGGGGCTTCCGGTTATTCGTAAAGATTTTATTATTGATCCGTATCAAGTTTATGAAGCCCGGGCGATTGGAGCAGATTGTATTTTATTAATTGTTGCTGCTTTGCCACAACAACAGTTAGCGGCTTTAGCTGATTTGGCGCATGAATTAAAAATGGATGTGTTAGTTGAAGTTCACGATGCAGATGAATTGCAACGGGCATTAAAATTAACTTGCCCGCTAATCGGCATTAACAATCGAAACCTGCGTACCTTTGAAGTGAGTTTACAAACGACCGTTGATTTATTAGTCGATATCCCTGAGGATAGAATTGTCGTTACCGAAAGTGCAATACACGCTAAAGACGATGTACAATTAATGCGATCGCATCAAGTAAATGTATTTTTGGTTGGGGAGGCTTTTATGCGTGCACCTGAGCCGGGTGAGATGTTACTGGAATTATTTAGTTAGTTTTAACGAGTACCAAACACAACAATGGTTTTGCCTTTTACTGAAATCAAACCTTGTTCTTCCATCGATTTTAGAACGCGTCCAACCATTTCACGAGAGCAACCGACAATACGGCCGATTTCCTGACGGGTAATCCGAATTTGCATGCCATCGGGATGGGTCATTGCATCGGGTTGTTTGCATAAGTCGAGCAGGGTACGCGCAACACGTCCGGTAACATCCATAAATGCCAAATCACTAACCTTGCGGCTGGTCGTGCGCAAACGCATCGCCATTTGTGAAGTGATGGCAAACAATACATCGGGATGTTCCTGATAGAGCTGGCGAAACTTGGTGTAACTGATTTCAGCAACTTCACAGGCAGTACGAGAACGAACCCAGGCACTGCGATTGGGTTGGGCATCAAATAATCCCATTTCACCAAAAAAGTCGCCTTTATTAAGATAGGCCAGAACAATTTCATGACCATCTTCATCTTCAATAAGAACTAAAACCAATCCATCAATAATGTAATACAAA